>JAADGR010000342.1 GCA_013152225.1 Calditrichota bacterium | reverse complement strand
GGTGATTTTGATATTCAACGAGTGCGACCGAGTGCCCAAAACGCGCTGCCGTAATTGCTGAAGCAATTCCTCCCGGGGTAGCCCCTACCACTACAACATCTACATTTTGTTGTGCAACAGCGAACATCGGTATAAGCATCAAAACCATGGCCATGCCGACAAGTTTCATCATCATTCGCAGTCTTTTCCAGAAATCCCCTCTCCCACTCTGAACAATGCATTTCCTGACTTTACCGGTTTGCCTGCTTCCACTCGATAAGCCTGTTTCCAACATACTCATTTGATTCACCTTCGTCATTTTGCACAACGGATTATTTTCCGGCAAAACTTTTCCAGCTTGGTTAATTTTTTCAGGATCAATAACAACATATTTTATAACATTATTTTTTTACCTAAATAAGAAGAATACGTCCTTTATGAGAACTATTATTAAAAACAATCCCCAAAGTATTGCAAAAAGGTTGTAAAACTTTGGGGATGTAATGAAAAGATCATAAAAAAATGTTTAGCAAAAGTTCGTTACATGATTTACACTAGAAACTTCCCTGGAGAGAAAATCGCATAACGGAACCGAGAATGCTGCCATAATCACTGTACGAAAAATCAAGCCTTCCATCGAGAGGTAAGCCAAAGCTGGAAAGTTTGAGCCCTGCGCCTGCGTTTAAGCCGCCGGTTCCATCCTGGCTTCGCTGAAAAGAATATCCCGTGCGGAGATCGATCATATTCATTAAAGAGTATTCTAGTCCTGCATTGAGGTATGCCGGTCGACTTAGAGGATCGACGCCTTCGATGGCCAAAATGAAAGAGTTTTCCGAAGCATCTCCGATGGGAAGCAGCTCAAACAGATTAGCTGACATTCCGATTTTATAGGTTTGGGGCAACTGAAATTCTTCATTTTCATACAATAACTGGGCCGCATAATTTCTAATGTCCATGGTTAAGCGAATGCTTTTGATGCCAGTGTCATACATTGTTCCAAAATCATAAGCAATAGTTGACACTTTATTTTTCTTACCTGTTACATCAACTGCACCCGCAATATAAGTATCATTCATACCCAATTGTTGGGCGACCATTTTTACGCCACCGCCGATAGAAAATTTATCGGTCATTTGGATGCCGTAAGCAAGTCCTGCCGCAAGTCCACTGACATCGCCGACGCTAATATCCGAATAGCCTCTGGCATCCGTATCGGAAATAGCAGTCCCATTAAAATCGCCATAATCCATAGACTCCAGAGTGAAAGCAAATACGCCATATTTTCCGGCGTTATGCGAAACGGCAACATGGGCAATTTTCATACCGGCGAGCCAACTGGTCGAATTGAGGAAAAATGCTGTTCTGTCAACTGATGCAAGACCAGCAGGGTTATAAAAGACGCTGGCCAGGTCGTTTTTTGCAAATCCAAAGACGTTAGCCATGCCTGCTGCTCTGGCACTACCGCCGATGCTCAGGAAATTCATTCCGGCTTGCCCAAGTTTTTGCATCCTTGCCGACGCAGGCAGCGAGATCATAAAGATCATTAAAACTAAAAAGATAAAAAGGTTTTTTTTCATGAGTATTGCCTCCATTTATTAACTTTTAAAGAGAAATGAACGGGGTAATAGAATTCGATGTATTTTATTACCTAATGATAATAAATTTATCGAGAAATTCGCCCAGATCACTTTTAACCGTATAAATGTATACATCACTGACAACATACTGGTTAAATTCGGTACGCAAGTTCCATTTCTCGGTACCGCTGCCATCAGTATGTTCGATTTTATGAACAAAATCACCATTTGTTGTGAAAATTGTAATAGTGCATTCGGGAGGCAGTCCCGTAAATACAATCTGGTCCACTACGCCTGGATATGTTTTGCCAGCGGGGCTATAGGGATTAGGAACAACCCTGATATTTTCCATGCCTGATTTCGTGGTTATGGGAGCCGAAGCAGGAGATACACCTGTCGGTGCCCAACCGGTCCAGCAGTAAAATCGGCCACTTTCTAACGAGACGCCCGGATTTTCCCAGTTCTGCGTTCCATCATCATAAGCGACAAGATAGTAAAAGTATTGAAATCCCGTAGTTACATCCTCATCATAATACAAATTGTTCGTCCCATCATAAACAAGATGATAGAGGCTATCATTACGACCAATGGCGCGGTATACTCTGTATCCTGCGAAATCTTTGACACCGGTATCAAAGTCCTTATCGTCCCGGGACTCATCTGACCATGTCAATTTAATTCGTGCTCCATCGGAAGCGACCCAGAAATTAGCCGGCGGACGGGGTGCATCAGGCACATCATATTTTCCTTTGCCGCCTTTATCGCCGTTCACATTCCAGTTCGCAGCCTTTATTGTTTTGATCAAAGAATCGCGGCCGGTTTTCACCAGGGCTTCAATTTCATCCATAATAGGACCGGTAAAATTTGCTTGCTTGGCTAACACACCATATTTCTGACACAATTTCTGACTAATTCCATTGGCAGCCATAACCTGAATGATGTGGATCGAATCGTTAAAATTCAGATTGTAGGGTCCATAGCACTGATATGCACAGGGGCGCTGAATAGATGGATTAATCTCACTTGCCGGTGTTTCCAATGGCCAATAAGAACCGGCCTGGAAAATCGCATCATACTGTGCCTGCATGGTTAGGTAAGTTTTGCCAAGGTCATTATAACGCTCTTCCACTACCGATGTAGAATGAGGTTCCGTAGGATCGTTTGTGTGGTCAGACGCGGATTTGTCCGCATAAAGTGTACCCAAGGCAAGGTAGGCCGGTGATAATAATTCGACCCAGCGGTCATCCTGACTGGGATCACCCCAATCTTTTACACCATCACCTACATGGTCGCCATCATAAAAAAGAAACATAGGAACGTTATTACCTTCTGCGGCGAGTGGAGTGAAAAATTCGCCGACAGCGTCTCTGGATCCAAAAGAAAACGCATCACCCATATTTGAAACCCGTGCCTGCACATTTGACTCCCACCAGAAATCTTGCAGTTTCTGACCTTCCAAAATATGCTTCCATTCCGGATGAGGCCATTGTTCGGGATCAAACGGCTCATGCCCATAGACTTTACCATTATTCGTAATCGTAAAATCTTTAAGTACATAATCTTGATGAACAGGAGTACTGTAGCCGTACAGCCATTCTACTAACTCAGCTCCCATTGTATAGCGCCATATAGACTTGATGGCTCTTTCCGTGATCAGATTCGGATCAACCTCTGTATTTTTATGGGCCTTGAGAAAATCATCACCACCATCGGCGATAATATTCTTATCATTGACAAATACGTTGGGTTGTTCCCATCTTTGATATATAATCATATCAACTGGAAGAACCTGCATCAAGTTTGTTTGCTCTTTCCAATATGGCTTATACTCATAGTCATGAGTACGATGTGCGCCAGATGTCCAGTATGAATAAGTTTTACCATTCGGAGCCTCCCAGTTTTTCACACCGGCAACAGAACCGAATTTTTTCACATTCCAACTGTCCCAGTGATGATCGGCAAATCGCCCTCCCGGCCAGCCGCACTGAGAACTAAACCCTTCTGCTCCGTCATAGCCCGCGGTGTACCAAAACCGCCCGATTCTCATAAAACCTTCGGAGGTTCCACCAGCCATGGCGAAATCTGCAAAAAAAGTTATCATGAGCATAAATATACTCGCAATGATTAATAGTTTTTTCATAGTTTAAACCCTCTTCTTGTTGATTAGCAGTTAACCATAACAAACTAAAAGTGGTAAACCGAACTTAATATTCAATCTTTACGCCTAATAAAAATGACCGGGGATAGTAGAATAAAGCAAAATCCTTTTCCGGCGCTATAGGCGCACGTGCATTTCCGTTTTTATCGGTCCATGTTTCGGTAAATACATTCTTTCCATTATTGTCCTTATATTCACCTATTTTTTTGTTCAAACCATTATTACTATCCACAACCTGTGTTAAATAAAGGTCTTGCTGAGATCCACTCAGTATTCCCAGGTTCAAGTGTCGGTAATTGAAAAGATTATTCACATCCATATAAAAAAGGAGTTTTAGAGCACTCATCAGGTTAACATGCTTACTCACTCTAAATGAAGTTTTATACATATTTACCCAATGGTAAATCGTTTTCACCTCTCTTGTTGGCAAGCCGGATGGATTATAAATGAGTCTCGGACCTTTCGACCAGGATTGATTGATACTGAGTTGCCACTCACCTTTCAACTTTCCCCACTCTGTTGGTGTGTGGAGATTCAGATTGCTCAAAAAACGGGGTTCGGATTGAGGCTGCAGCTTAACAGCGCTATATAAAGTATAAGCTCGCAAAGGATCCTGAAAATACTGCGAAAGGCCATAATTACCCGAGGTACTGATTCGATAGTCCATTGTTGCCCAACCAGAGAAAAATTGGCCATATCTTTTGGTGATTTTGAGCTCGATGCCGCGGATATCACCATAATTATGATTTCGATAAGTATAATAACTGGCCTGACCTTTGCCCAATCCTTCCTGATTTGCGAAATAGCCCACCATGTCGCTATTACGCATACTCATAACGTAAACCTGGCTTATTTGTTCGGTATTATCTTTTGCATAAAAGTATGCACGAATGAGCCATTGGTCGGCAACACTTTGCTCAAAACCTATTTCATAAGCCGATGTTCTTGCGGGTTCAAGGTTAGCATAGCCAACTGTTCGCGTCCTGCTTATAATGTTACCAAACTCACGCTGCGAGAATTTAATGCCATATCGATGTGCATTTGTAGGTTCACTGTAGTAAACACCATAATTAAAGAAGAATTTTGTATTTTCGCGAACCGGGTGAGAAAATGCAAGTCTTGGAGCCAATACTGTATAAGCTTTACTTTTTTCTTTTGGCAGATCATCCGTACTTGCATAGCCTACGGTACCGCCGGCTCCATATATAGGAGAATATATGTATCCGTTGTCCCAGATGTAGCCTCTGGCATCATAATGCTCGACACGTAATCCAATATTGGCGATCATACCGCCATATTCGATCTTGTCCTGAATATAGCTGCCAATATGATAAGGTGTTCGATTATAATGCAGATTATCACCGTTTGGATCGCCAATGACCGTTTCGTTACCGCGGGCAAACATATCCTTTACCACATGATCCGTCTCATACTCAAAGCCTAATTTAATTAAATGTTGATTATTGATTTGGCTCGTCAGGTCAAAGTTGAGAAGATTAGTGACAACAGACGATGTGTCTTCAATTTGAGCACCACCAAAAAAATCATATTTCCCTGTAAGGTCTGTACTGCCCAGACCAAAAACGGCCCAACCGGCGGGCTCTTCATTCAAGCCGACACCACCGATCGATTTTACAATATTATTATATTTCCGCTCCGGTGGTCTTCCCGCTTCAGAGTTCATGCGAAAATTATTATATCTAATTTCATAGAATGTGGAAGGGCTTAATGTGTGCGTCATTCTGATACCGAGCTGTTTTGTCCAAACGTTTAACAAATCCTGTGCGGACAAGTAATATTTATCTCTTCCCAAAGCAGAGCCAACAATGTCTGCCCCATATTCCATGTTCCCAATGGCGCCCCAACTTCTTCCCGGAGTGGTGGTTTCGGTTTTACCATAAAGGCCATTTACCGTTACTTTAATTGCGCTGGTTGGTTTAAAATGTACCTTTCCTTCCAGAGATATTATTTGATTATTGCCACGAACAGAAGGAAGAATGGGAAATATCCTGTTATATTTTAAACCTAACAAGAACCCGGCGTTTTTAATACCCAAAGGTCCTCCAAAGCCAAAATCAACATAATGATCGGAGTTATTGGTGTAATCAATAGGACGATGGCGAAATTTCCATACATCAAGTAATTGCTGTCCGGTCCAATCACTTTTTCCCATATAATTTTCGCCGTTTTTAAGATCAGCCAATGCATTCCATCCCATGAATATGGAATTTCCTTCAGCATCCAAAATCTCGTTAAAAGCGGCGGGGGACGCATAGGTTTTCCAGTCATACTGATCTGTGCCGTAAGCGTTTGGTCCGAAATGTTTTTGATGTGCCGGCCCATTGCGATAGTCCATCGATCCAAAGAATTTATTGCCGCCTTCTTTGGATACGATATTAAACACACCTGAACGAATATTACCATATTCCGCATTAAAACCGCCCGACAGCACTTGAATTTCCGAAACCAGCGCTGAATTTGTCGGTACGTAAACCTTATCGTTCAGTTTGTCCTTTCTTTCCATGCCATCAACCTGAAAACTGATCTGGTCATTACCGCCACCTCTTATTGAAACCGCCATTTTATTTGTCGCTACACCAATGCCCGGTTCGAGACTGACGGCAGCCATAATATCAGACACCGGCAAAGCATCGGCGATTTTGGACGTGGTTATACTTTGACTGGCTGCGACATCTTTTTCCACGAGTGGTCGGCTCGCAGTAACGACAACCTCTTTCCCCTCCAAGACAGCTTGCGATAGTCCAAAATTCAGATCGGTTGTTCTGTCTGCATTAACACGAACCTTTTGCTGAAGAACAGAACCATAACCCATCATCGTGGCACGAACTGAATAGTCACCCGGCGGCACATTCAAGATGAAAAATTTTCCATTAACATCAGCAGAAGCTCCCAACTGAGTGCCAACAATCACAATATTTGCGCCAGGGAGACCTTCTTTGGTGCTCGAGTCCATAACTATTCCAGCAATTTTGCCGGTCGTTCCTGCCCAAACATTAGTGTGAGCAATAAATATAACCAACAAAGCCGCTACAATAAAACAGAACGATTTAACGTGCCTGTTGAAATTTGTCATAATTTCCTCCCTTTCTAATAAAACAGTTTTAAATGATACGATGCGCATTTACACATAAAAAGTTTCCAATTAGAGGACTTGCAGTGTAAATGAAAACCAACAATTTAATTTTCAAACACATCAGTACAACTGGTAAAGACTTTCCATCTGAAAATAGTCTTCATTTCTTGAAGCATCACCACCTTTCACATTTTTCTGCATGTCATAAAAATAGTCGCTTACTTTGTTGTGCCATAGAACCTCCTTTCACATTTATTCGACTCACGAGCAGAACAATTCCTAAATAGCGTGTCATTGCATGCGAAGCGAAGCAATCTCGTAGGTAATTGGAAATAAGCAGATTGCTTCATCGCTACGCTTCTCGCAACGACAGCAAGGGTAATCAGGAATTGCTCCATTAGCTATTGAAGCATTACTGCAATTCTTCCGGATTGCAATTTCATTTATATTTTTTTTCAGAAACAGCCGAATGTAAAAGAACAAAATTGTAGTTTCTCAGCGATCGAGGGACTCCATTTGTAAGCTTTAGGAGAGAACAATAGATATGTTTCTTTGCCGCGCAACACTCTATGAACTGTGGATGCATGAACGCTGGCACGATCTGCAACATTTTTAAGTGTTTGGGCCAATTAGGGCTCCACTTTTAGTGGTCAAACGTTTTCGACAAACGTTTGTCTTATTTAAAGAATATTTTTTAAAAATGCAAGTCTTTTTTTAAAAAAATTGTAAAATCTTGCCTACGGATGGGCAACAACACAAATACTACTCTCTCGAACATAGTCTTCTTATTTTTCCTGCATGGAAAGACCAAAAACCATATTAAAGCGGGAAATTAGTTCAAAAAATTAAAAAACACTTGACATTTGATTGCAAATCTATTATATAAAAGAAAAAGTAATCGTTCTATCTAAAACGGTTTATCCGGCTGCTCACTTTCCTTGCATGGACATGACTGATATTGTCCTCTTTTCAAAACAACACAAAAAAGGAATGGCGTCCTGCTACGATTAGCGATGTAGCTAAAGGGGCTGGTGTTAGCAAAGCAACGGTCTCACTTGTACTCAACAATAGTCCAAGCCCGATAAAAATCAGTGAAGCGACACGCAACAAAGTCATGGATGTCGCCAAAAAACTTGACTATTCCCCCAACCGTCTCGCCCGCGCGTTTTCCACAAAAAAATCGAATGTTTTGGGTCTTATTGCGTCATCCACTTTTCATATTTTTGAAAGTGCTTATTCCGCTCGAGTCATGGCAGGCATTGTTCGGGCCGCACATGAGCGAAATTATAATATCATGATCTTTGATGACGATGTCATTTCCAAAAATCCATCTTCTCAATACTTTGTACATCTGATAGCCAGTCGATATATCGATGGACTGATTGTTTTGGGTCCTGACAGGCACAACCCCTCCATGACCAAACATGCAAGCGAGTTGCAGAAAAAAGGCATGCCTTTCGTATTTGTGTGGCGAAGGCTATCTCATGTAGAAGGAACAACGATTTCGCTGAACAACGCATTAGGTGTGCGAAAAGCCGTTGAATATTTGCTTTCCCTGGGACATAAAAAAATTGCGGTCGTAACACACGGGGAAAAATCCAAGAGCAGTGGGGAAAGATTGAAAGCATTCAAAAAAGTGATGCAAAAAAATGGGCTGGCTTTCCCGGAGGGATTGATCTGGCATAATGAGTTCCATCCAAATGATGATCACAAAATTGTCGATGAAATATTATCTTTAAAAACTCGTCCTTCAGCGATATTTTCCTTTTACGATCCTATTGCAATCAATATAATAAATATTCTGCGCAGTAAAAACATTTCCATTCCCGATGATATTTCTGTCGTGGGTTTTGGCGATGTTTATCCTCACTCTTACACCCATCCGATTTTGACCACGATTAGAGAGCCGTTTGAAGAAATTGGCCAGGCTGCCGTTTCCGCACTTTTGGATCAAGTGGAACATGCAGACGACGTTTCACCGGAGCAGGAAATCACAATTAATCCCGAGCTCATCGTCCGGGATTCATGCAGTTCGGTGAAACAAAGATTCTGACTTTTAAAAAAATGAAATGCCGAACACTGCTGTGATGTTAAAAGATTTTATTTTGACATTATGATGATTTTTTTATATTGTCGAATCAGTTCTGCACAAGATGTTCAATCCCACTTTTTGGAGAACTCATGAAAATCATTTTTTACAAGTTCTTATTAATATCCTTGCTCCTTATTTTTGCCTTCATTTTATCCTGCTCTTCTCAAGCGAACAATTCCGACTTTCAACGGATAAAATTCAATAATTTGGGATTAACTGTTGATCTCGGCGTAGGTTTATGGGCCTGGCCGATCCCCATGGATTATGATGATGACGGTGACAACGACCTTCTGGTTTCATGTACGGACCATCCCTACAACGGCATCTTCTTTTTTGAAAATGTTGACGGCAATGTTAAAACACCGGTCTTCAAGCCCGGTGTTCGTCTCGCAAAAGGCCGCCGAAACATCCAACCATCCTATCCCGGCGGAAAAGTTCGTTTGCTCATTCCCGGGGAGGAACTGGTCGATTTCCGCAAAAATAATTTTTCACAAACCCGTAAAATCTATCCCGTCGACAAGCTCCTTCCCAAAACACGCGCCAACCAGTGGCGCTATTGCGATTACGACGGCGATGGTGATTTGGATCTCGTCGTCGGCGTGGGCGACTGGAGTGATTACGGTTGGGATAACGCTTTTAACAACAAAGGTGAATGGACACGCGGGCCGCTGCACGGCTATGTTTTTCTGATTAAAAATAACGGCAGCGCCGAGTCTCCACAGTACGCCAAGCCCGAAAAAATACAGGCCGGTGGACAACCGATCGATGTTTACGGTATGCCTTCTCCAAATTTTGCAGATTATGATAACGACGGCGACCTGGATCTCATTTGCGGTGAGTTTCTCGACAAATTCACTTTTTTTGAAAACATCGGCTCCCGCACTGCACCTGAATATGCTACAGGTCGATTTCTAACTTTTCGCGGCCAACCGATCAGAATGGATCTGGAAATGATCGTCCCCATTGCTTTTGACTGGGACAAGGACGGGGATGTCGATCTTGTTGTGGGCCAGGAGGATGGCCGTGTGGCGTTCATAGAAAATACCGGACAAATGTCCGATGGGATGCCGCAATTCCTGCCACCCAAGTTTTTTCAGCAAAAAGCAACCAATCTAAAATTCGGCGCATTGGTAACCCCATACAGCTTTGACTGGGACGGTGATGGCGACGAAGATTTGATTTGCGGCAACACAGCCGGCTATATCGGTTTCATCGAAAACCTTGACGGCGGGAATCCTCCCAGGTGGGCGGCGCCGATATATTTGCAGGCCGACGGTAAACCCATTCGCATACAAGCGGGGAGCAACGGTTCGATCCAGGGACCGTGCGAAGCAAAATGGGGATACACTACGCTGACTGTGGGTGACTGGGATAACGACGGGCTTGCGGATATCCTCGTCAATTCGATTTGGGGTAAAGTTTTGTGGTTCAAAAA
>JAADGR010000045.1 GCA_013152225.1 Calditrichota bacterium | reverse complement strand
GGGAGGTAAAGATAACCGTTTCAATCGCCCGCTTTTGACGAAGGAGACGGCCACGTCATCACCGGCCCGGTCACGAATGCCCTGGAGCGGCGACACTGCATAGTGCGCGTTCAGGTAACCGCTGCCGCCGCCGAACATGCGCGCTTCGGCTGCGTTTGGGCCGATGACCGCCAGAGAGGTAATTTTTTTGCGGTCGAGCGGCAGAAGGCGCTTTTCGTTTTTCAAAAGTACGATGCTCTTGCGCGCGACCTCCAGCGCCAGCGCGCGTCGCTGCGGGGTATCGGCCAGACCGCCATAGTCTTTGACCGACTCGTCGAACAGCCCGGTTTTAAACATAATGCGCAGGATTCTCCGTACTTTGTCGTCCACGGTTTTCTCTTTAACCTGACCGCGTTGAATCGCTTGCCGCAGGCTGTCGCCGAGAAATTTGCCGTCCGGCATTTCCAGGTCAAGACCGGAATTAGCGGTCTGCACGGTGTTGTGCACGCCGCCCCAGTCGGAAACGACAAAACCGTCGAATCCCCAGTCATTTTTTAACACATCTGTGAGCAGGTATCTATTGGAGCAGCAATAAACGCCGCGAAAGCGATTGTACGCCGCCATAATCGAACTCACGCCGGTTTGCACAGCCGCCTTGAAAGCCGGGAAATAAATTTCATTGAGCGCCCGGTCGCTCACCTGTACATCGACGACGCCGCGGTTCCACTCCTGGTTGTTGACGGCAAAATGCTTGGCGCAGGCAATAACCCGCTGGCTCTGCACGCCATCGATGTAAGCAACGGCCATCCGGCTCATGAGGTAAGGATCCTCGCCAAAGCTCTCGAATGTGCGTCCACCCTGGGGCACGCGGGCAATGTTGATGCACGGCCCCAACAGCATGTTGTAGCCAAGCACCCGCGTCTCCTGTCCCATGGAGACGGCAATTCGATGCATCAGTTCCGTATCCCAGGCAGCGGCCATGTTGATGCAGGCGGAATAGTTGGTCGCCCGCCCCTTGCCGTTTGGCCCCAGCGGCCCGTCGGTCATAACGATTTCCGGTATGCCGAGGCGGATATTGTGTTTCGTTGTGAATCCATTACCGCTGACCATATCTACTTTTTCGTTCAGGGTCATGCGGCTGAGTAAATCCTCGACGCGTTTTTCAACAGGCTGCGCCGGATTTCGGTATACCGGAATGGCCGTATCGTTGGCCAGCGCCCGGCCGGCGAATTCCTTGACTTTTTTATCATAATATTTTTTATAATCGCGGTAAAGCTTGACAGTCGCTTCGCCGCCCGGCTTGCGCGACGCCCAGGGAGCGTTGAAAAGTCCCGGGTATTGAAAACAAATAATCTTTTCAAAATTTTTAAAGCGGGTCAAATCACCGACTATTCCATCGATATCACGTGGATAGAGTTCGCCATGTTTACCAAACAAAAAGGTCTCCAAATCCATCCAAAGGTGCGTCCCGGCATCGTCACATAACTTTTGCAAGAGGGCAGCCGCCTCCTCGCCGGTCATGTCGCCCTGCGGCATTCGCGCAAAACCAAAGGGACAAAGAATGTCGATGTAGGGCAGCAGTTGGGGATAAACAGCCAGTCCGCGCCTGACGTGATGGCAATTGGACGCCAGCATCACCGGCTTGTCCGGCGCCAACTTGCGGACATAAGCTTGAAAATCTTTAAAAAAATGAACAATATCGGCATGATGTCGCTTGATAACCGTTTCACTGGTGCTGTTGGAGGAAAGCGAACCGTCAACTTCCTCGGAAACGTACCAGCCATAAAAAGAAGGATGTCGGCCGTAGCGCTGCCACAGTTCTGAAGCGACCTTTTTGTGCCATTGCAGTGAGCCGTCGCTGAAATCAAACCAGGCGTAAAGACCGACCGGGACAAAAACATGCATCCCGCGTTCATCGGCTTCGCTGAGAATGACTTCCAGCGGGTCCGCTGTTTTGATCTTCATCCGTCCAGGGAACAAGCGGGAGGGATAGAACGCTTTTCCCCGGTAACCTTTTTGTTCAATGGAATGGGCATCAACATACTCTTGATTACGAAATGCCTCTTGCGGTACGATGATATTCATGCCGATCTCATCCATAGCCCGCACCAGCTCGCGCCATTGCACCTCGTTCATTTTGATCAGCTCGTCGTTCCACAACAAGCCCTCGTTGCCCCACATATAAAAACCGCTCCATGCGCCGTTGATGAGTCCGATGGAGCGTGAATCGGAATCGATGATCCGCAGCGGCTGCACCGAGCGATAGCGCTCACTGCCCTTGACGATAAAAAGGATTTTATGTTGTCCGGCATGTCCTTTTGTCTGCCAGTCAAAAAAGACGCCCCGTGCCGAACGCGCCGGAACGGTCACGGTTTCGCAATGCAGCAACGACGCTTCATCTTCGTGATCGAGATAAAACATCGCACTGTATGATTTATCCTCATCGGATTGGTTCCATACGGCGCCGCGGATGGACACGGTGATCTTGTTGCTCACCGGAGAGGGGGGAACAAGGGTCAGACTGGAATATCTGTTTTGCTCTGCAGCAGAAACAATTCCCACGAGGACTAGTAGCAACAGGAATGTAAATCCTGTTACCTTTTTCAGATAAAATTTGCAAAGGTCTTTTATATTCCGACAAGACATATTAAATCCTTTTCTGCTTTGTTTCTTATTTTTCATCATTTTTGCCGACTCAACGGGGCGTTAATTTGACCAGAATCTTATTCTCACCCGGGGTCAAATTTTTCCGCAACAAAAGCACCTGATCCTGTATGGGCCCGATGGCCTTTGCCCCCTCAACGCGGTCAAGGCGAAAATGCTTGAAATCATACCACAATGCCACAGCGTAGGGTAACTCACCATTATAAGGAATGCGAAGCGGTATTTCGGTAAATACCTTTTGCTCCCAGGGCGTGTCCACTTTTATTTGTGGAATTTTGCAGACCTGGTAATAATTCGGGTCGTCAACTTTTCGGTTATGGACATAATCGCGCAAAAGGATGGGTGCCAGCTGTCCGTCAATGAAAACGAGCTGGCAATCCTTGTCATAATAAAGCAGTGTTTTGGGCCACGGGCCGGTTGCTTTGCCCTTTGCATACCAAAACGGTGGTTTGCGGCAAGGTACATCATCGACCAGCATAACGGACGGCATCGTTGTCTCTGATTGCTGCGCATACATTTTCAATGCTGTGGGAATCGTAACACACTTGACCTTGTCGCCAAACGATTTAACATAAGCGAAAAAAGCATCCAGCATTTTTGCCGAGTTTTCAATCTCCTGTACGGAAAATGCCCGGCACACATCGCTATTTTCCATTTCATGCGACTCTTGTTGCTGAGGAAAAAACACATATTTGTTGTTGGCAATATTTTTGATATAATTATCAAACATCCCTTTCCAATATGCAATATCATCGCCGGTACACAGTCCGGTACGCCCGACATCATCGGGATCGCTGGAATAAATCGTCGGCGCATGAGAATGAATGGATTTGCACAAATCCCGGGCTGTCCATTCCACCGAAATGACGCCCCCGGGAACTCGCGAAGGTATTTTGAAACACTCATCCGCACAATAGAAAAATCCCCAGGGAGCGCCGCGGTCGGTAATCCTGTCAATTCCCTCTTGTTCCCAACAAGACCCCCAAAGACCGTTCAAACCGGCTTTTTTCACTTTTGCTAATAGTTGATTCGAGCGACTACCGGAAGCAGCCAAAGTAACTTCCGACCAGGGAAATAATTTTTTCAATGCCAGACGATCTTGTGCACCGTTCCTGAATGCTGAAGGTGTTGCATGTGAATGCCCCCACACACAGCCAACGTCATCACCATATTTTTCATGCCACTCGTTGATTTGCTTTTGCATTTTTTTCCCTGAGCCGGCATCCATTAACCAGGTTACCGGAATACCGTGTTTATGTGCAATGCTTGCCAAAAGTGCCATACCCTGACTGGGGACGCCTTTTCCCCACGGTGCGTCAATAGTAAATGCCAGGGAAGAAAAGGTAAATACCAGCGTTCCCATTTTTCCCCTATCCAGAGAATTTAAAAATGATTTGGTAGAATCCAGTTTTTGATCGGAAACTTTTTCATTTACGCCTTTGCACGAAAAACCTGGCAGCAAAACAATCCACGTGAACAAAACAATAGCCAGTCTCTTTGCAACAAATGCCAATTTTTGTGAGAAAAGCTTTTTGGGGAGACATGCAGTTTTCTTGCTATCGGAATTCAACAACTCCATGATTAATTTTCCTCTTTTAAAATAATAAAATCTGATATTAGGAAACGTCATCCGTGCATTTTTATTATTCCGGTTCCGACGACAAGAGGATACCGGAATCTCCTGACTGAATGAGGAGAGTCCGGCACCACGGGCACTTCCTTCGGTCGCATTCCGCTCCAGCCGGAAAAACACTGTAGGGCTCGTATGTTTCCCTTGTTTCTATGTAACGGCAATACGCTTAATAGTTTTCGGGTTTTCCCTTCCTACCAACAAACAAGCAAATCGCCATCCGGACGTTCCATAGCACAAGATGCGTGTGTATAGCCATGTACCACTTTTTGATAATAGACTTTTCGTTAATCAAAATTTAAGCATAAATCATGTTTAAAGAAACTATAAAAACTTGAAAATGAAAGCACCACGTATTGTTCTTCTAATTATTTTCTTGCCACGGAATCCCCAGTCCCAATTCATCAGGTGTTTGGGGAATATAGTATAGATCAAATTTGCACCAACCGGCGCCTCCGGGGACATCATAGAGATATACTTTGACTGTGTAATTGTTCTCCCTGGACGGCTGTTCTAAAATAAAGGGATGCATCGGTCTGGATTCGATATTTTTGGGAATTACTGTGACAGCCTTTTCCGGTAATGCTTTTAGAATTTTATAGTCCTTAAAATACATTGGGTCCCAGCGCAGATGTTCGATCTCAAGATGTTTGCCCCTTATTTTTATAATGTCTCTTCCATCGACCCGGCCTTCCCAATGCAATACTTTTACAGCTTCTTTTGCCTCTTTCTTTAATATCCTGCCGTATGCTTTTTGTTGTTCAGCGACGATTTTTTCAATTTCCGCCGAACTTGGTGCGTCTTTCAATAATTGCTCGGCTTTTGGTAAATCGTCAAGCGCTTGTTCAACATTTTTCAAAAGCTGATCGACGCCGAAAAGATGATAGCCATAACCGGGTGTCTCAATAAAATCGTTGCGGGTTTGCTGCAAGGCGTCATGCAGCTTTGCAAGTTTACGCCTGGATGGCTTAGCCGGATCGTCTCTGTATTCAAAATAAGCGAATGCGGTTTTGACGTAGAGATTGTTTGTTTTGATAAACAACCGTGTCATCTCGAGTCGATTTTCAATTTCAGTGGCTAATTTTTTGTCTGCTATCCGGGGTTTGACATGCCTGTACTTTTCTTTCATTGTGTTGGCGACTTCAAGTCCGTGGTCCAGGTAGCTCATAGTTTCCGGAATCCAGGGCTTGCAGCGAAGATATATCTTGCGCAAAAATTGAATATGTTCCTTGCCGTTATCAATACTGGGATACCCCTGCGCCGGAAAAGTACCGACGCGGATTTGCGGCAGGGAATTGAAATCACCGTAAGCAACCGGCTCAATAAAAAGTCCGTATTTGTAAGCAACAGGAGAAAGGAGGTAAATTTCAGCCATTCCCCGGGCCGCGGCACGGCCAAAATGAATAGAACAAAAGTCCCTGGCAATATCAAATGGATTTTCCGTATAGTCCCATTCTAAGCGAAAAACGGTATAGGCCGTGAGGCTTCTTGTGTTGTAATCATCGGCAGAGCCCAGATCAAAACTCGCGCCTTTCAAATTGCTGTTTGGTTTTTCCAGTATTGATTGTAGCCCGGCTTGAAAATACCGACCCGGAAACGTCGGAAAAAGATCGGACTTGGCAGATTCGTAATAATTCATCGGTTCCAGCACGGCCAGCATATTATGAGGCGTTACATTAAAAGTTGGATTGTAACGCTGATACCACCAGCGATCATTTTGCGTAAAACTGGGGATGAGGTAAAGATTTTTCATCGGTACTGCACCCGTAAATATTTTTTTATAGACCTCCGGCTGCGATTGCTGCTCATAGCTATTGGTGATCCAGGTTCGATGGTGGTAAATCTTTCCGAACTCACCCACGACAACATTATAAACCTTTTTAACAAATGTTCGATAACGTTTCTCCAAACTCCAGTCACAACCTTTACCGTCATGCATGGGATCGAATGTTTTATAATTGCCCCAATAACTTTGCTCTTCGCCGGTAAATACGGCTACACCGTCAAGCTCGGGCATAGCCTGCAAAAGCATTCGATATTTGGCCTGCACGGCATCCCAAAAGAAAGGATCAGAGGGAGATAATGTGGCGGCAAACTTTTTCAGTAGCGAAGGATGATAAGTAAAGTCTGTTCCAAAAGAAAGAAATTTCATATTTAAAGAATGTGCGTATTCCGCCAGTTCTTTCGCCTTCACTCTGTTTTTTTGATTCTCGGTTTTTTCCGGTTGCGAATCCCATGGAATAAGCGCCAAAGGGTTCTCGCCATAGACCAGATTCAAATCCCAGCGAAACGCCCTTCTTATGTCTTCTTTTGATTTTACCTGGATGCGAGTATATCTGATTTTAAGCGCCGGTTCTCTTTTCACATTTATTTCAGGAATTTCCTTGTAAACTCTTAACCTGTCCCAAATCCAGTACAAGCCGTAAACATCGCCGATGAGCGAACCGCCGGCAACGATGATTTCTCGGCCGCCGTCTATGTCTATGTCCCTGGTAATGATTTCATATCCTTGCGGATCATCGACGCCTTTTAACTGTATGTTTCCATTTTTCACCAACCTGGCCGTATATTTATTCCTGACCGGGTCGCCGACAATGATCGAATGATTAGAAATAGTTTTCCCCGCATCCACAGTTTTGAATTGCAATCCGAATTGTTTTCCTATGTTTTGCAAATCACCAAGAACAACCTTTATTGCTTCTTCTTGCGTAGCATCGGTTGGCAAAATAACGGACCATGTCGTTTGTGTATTTCCGGAGCCGGTGAAAATTAATAAAAGTAATGTTATGAACAGCATGTTGCGATAGAGCAAACTCATTCGTTTCATTCCTCAGGTTAAAAATTGGTAACTGTATTTAACGATATGCCGGCTGCGATGCGCGAGGCTGACCCTCGAATGTCAGTTCAATGACATTCAGGTATGGATCGACCGGATACTCGGGCAAATCGTGCAGCCAGACGCGGTCCCCCTTTTGCTCTACTCGCGCTTTTTGTCCGTTTGCGAGCAACCGCGCCGACTTTACTTTGCTGCCGCACCAGGCAAACGGTACAGTCGAACCCGGCCACCGTTGAATGAGAAAATAGACCTTGTCGCCGACCCGCGTTTCCAAACCTAAATTCGGATCACCAACAGGCGATGGGCCTGCGCCGTAAATCGCTTTGCCGTTAACCCGCATCCATTGTCCAATGCTGCGCAGCCTTTCAACGGCTTCTATGGGAATTCTACCATCTGCATCCGGCGCGACATTCAGCAGAAAATTGCCGTTTTGAGAAGCACAAGAAACAAGCAGCCGCAAAAGTTCATTAACGGACTTGTAATTGCGGTCATAACGCGCATAGCCCCAGGAGCGGTTCATGGAGTAACACGACTCCCACGGCCCCGGCCGGGCGCTGACAACATTCTCCGGGGTTGCAAAATCACCCGGCACACCGGCGCGATCGTTGATAATAATATTTGGCTGAAGTTCCCGCGCCATGGCATCGAGTTCCTTTGAACGCCAGAGGACGGGATCATAGGGCATGAGCATATCATACCAGAGGATATCCACTTTGCCATAGTTCGTTAAAAGCTCCCGAACCTGTGCGTGCGCCTGATCAACCATTTTTTTATAAGTTGCATCGTCCTTCCTTGTGCCATGAGGCAAAACGCCGGGGAAACGCCAATCAACAAGCGAGTAATAAAATCCCATGCGCATCCCGGCTGCATGACAGGCATCAGCAAACTCGGCAATCAAATCGCGCTTGGCCCCGGTTTTGGGCGCTGTGAAATCCGATACTTTGCTGTCGAACAGGCAAAAGCCATCGTGATGACGCGTCGTGATTACAATGTATTTCATGCCGGCAGCTTTGGCCATGGCCACCCATTGGGCAGGATTGTAGTCCTGTGGGTTAAATTGTTCTGCGAACTGTTTGTATTCCTGAAACGGAATATGCTCCTGATACATAATCCATGCATCGCGTGCAGGTACGGAATAATCACCCCAGTGAATGAACATGCCAAAACGGGCTTGCTGCCACCAGGCGATGCGATTTTGAGATGCATTACAGCTATCAACTCTTGCAATGCTTGCCAAAATTACGAGTATACCGATAATGCTAAAATATAAAGCCCTGATTTTCATTTTTACATTTACCTATAAAATAGTATTCATTTAGATATCCAAGTTGAAAACAATTAAATTATGGACAAGACTAACTTAGAATTTTCATGTCAAGCAATATCTGCCTGATTTTCCGGGTTTCTTCTTCCGAGGCGGCAAGAGTTGGTTTGGCTGTTATTGGTTTACACAAATCCAATAGACTCATTGCAGCTTTAATTCCTCCTAAAAAGGAACGACATTCATAAACCCGCCAAATTTCATTGATTTCTCTTTGCAAGTCAAATATGTTTTCTGAACCAGCTTTAATTTCATCATATAAGCGAACGCAGTGTTCTGGAATCAAATTGGAAATACCATCCAAACCGCCGTCTGCGCCTGATAAAATTCCTCCCGTCCATAAATGTGATTTCCCAACAAATATTTTAAAATCCGGCCGAATGGCTTTAAGTGTGATTAAATTTCCCAGAAAAACAAAATCAACAGAACTATCCTTTATACCAATAATTGTCTCAAATTCTAATAGCCGTTGTATTGTCTTTAATGCAATTGGAGCCTGCGTGGTGAATGGAATATTGTAAAGCATAACAGGAATAGCAGCAACCCGGGCGATTTGTTCGTAATATTTATCAAGTTCGTCCTGAGAATTTGGTGGATAATAAAACGGCGGATGTGCCACCGCAATGTCCGCACCTATATCCTCTGCTTCTTTCAAATTCCAAAGGGCTCTTTTTGTGCCGGTATCGCTAATACTGGCATAAACAGGCACAGTACCATTTACAGCATTCACGATTATTTTCAAAGCTTTCTTTCTGTCGGAATCCGATAGACATACACCTTCACCGGTAGTGCTATTGACGAAAATACCATGAACGCCTGCATCAAGCAAGTAATTTATTATTTTGTGTAGTGAAGACTCGTCAATTGATTCATCCTCATTAAGCGGGGTGATTACCGGAACAACAATTCCGTGGACACGAGATAGATCAAAGTTCATTTTTCCTCCAATTTTTGGTTTATCAAAATAGCCAAGATTTGATTAGTAATACGATTGTTTACTTTAGCATGCCATTGTTTGCACCTCCATAACCAAGCTCCAAAGCTTTATGTGAATTTTTGCATCCTGTTTTTTTTCCCCTGATATCTATTTGCCCGACACTACTTGCTGCTGCAAACGTGCTTTTCTCTTGATTCGATAATAATCCTTATATTTTTCAAATTGCTTACTTTGCAGCAATTCATCTGTTATTCTGTTAATTTCATCACATCGTTTCGCAATATTCATCTTCACGGCCTTATTATGTTCTCCATAAAATGTAAATTCTATAATATTACGAAAGTAAAGCGTAAGACAAAGATTATACAGAGGAGATGCGAATTGGGGCGCAATGTGATGTGCAAGCTCAAGCAGCTTCTTTGCATCACCAAGATTTTGCATCGCCTCATTCGCTATTGATATTTCGCTTTTAATGAAGGAAGTAGTATCTGCTTCAAAATTCCTCATCAGATTCTTTGCTATTTTAATTTTATAAATTCCCATAAACGTAAGCGGAGAGGAAAAGACCGAATCGATTGCGACAGACTTTTGCATTGTCGTTATTGCTTTTTTATAAGCCTTAATTTGGGATTGATAGCCCTTTTCATTTTTTGCACGGTCACCTTCAGCCCTACCGATATAATACCAACTTTCTGCCTCGGAAGCCATGAGCTCTTTGGGGCCGGGTCTGAAGTGAAAAATGTCGACATTAACAAGACACACTGCGAATGCCAATATCAAAACAGATTTCCAGGGGATTGTTCGATTTTTGATATTTTTAAAAAAGTGTGAAATAGCAAATGAAGCAAAAATTATCATAATGGGCACGACCGGCAACCGGTAGCGTGAAGTTACAAAAAATATTACGATTGAAAATCCATAAACCAAAACAAATAATAATAACAACATAACTTTTGGAGATTTTTTCCCGGTTAAAGTCATGCCCAACAATGCCAGAG
>JAADGR010000429.1 GCA_013152225.1 Calditrichota bacterium | reverse complement strand
TTATATTAGGGAACTTTATGCCAAACCAAACCATTTTCGTTGTCGATGACGACCCGTCAGTCAACAAAATTTTGGGAAAGATTCTCAGTGGCGAAGGCTTCCGCGTACTCGATGCCTCAACTGGCAAAGAGGCATTGGAAGTCTTTTCAGAAAATGAATTCGACCTGATTTTAATGGATATGCTGCTGCCCGATGCAGACGGCGTCGAACTGGCGCAGCAAATGCTTGCCGCAAAACCCCATGTGCCGGTCATCCTGATCACCGCGCACGGCAATGTCCCCAAAGCCGTTGAAGCCATTAAATTGGGCCTGTACGATTTTCTGGAAAAACCCTTTGATCGCGAACGACTGATGATCACGATCAAAAACGCGCTTTCCTGGGGAGAAGCCCAACAGCAGCTCCTGCACTACAAGCAGGACTCGCTGGCAGATTATAAAATGGTCGGCCAATCCGATGCAATGCGGAAAGTGTATTCAATGATAGATAAAATAGCTCCGTCGCCTACGCCGGTGCTCATTCTCGGCGAAAACGGCGTCGGCAAGGAATTGGTGGCGCAGGCCATCCACAACAAAAGTCCCAGGGCAAAAAAGCAGATGGTGAAAATCAATTGCCCCGCCATTCCCGATACGTTGCTGGAAAGCGAGCTTTTTGGTCATACTAAAGGAGCATTCACGGGCGCGCACACAGCGCACAACGGACGTCTGCTTATGGCCGACAACAGTACATTGTTTTTAGACGAGATAGGTGACCTGAGCCTCGACGCCCAGGCCAAGCTTTTACGCTTCCTGGACAGCGGTGAAATCCAGCGCGTCGGCTCCTCCCAAACCGTCCAAGTTGATGTGCGCATCATCGCCGCAACGAACAAGGACTTGCTGCAAATGGTGCACGAGCGCACCTTCCGCCAGGACTTGTATTACCGCCTCGAAGTCTTTCCCCTCATCGTCCCGCCGCTTCGCCTGCATCGCGAAGACATTCCGCTTTTGCTGGATCATTTTATCAGCGAATATGCTGCCCAAAAAGGTACGCTTAGACCAAGCCTCTCTCCAACCGCATTGCACTACCTCGCAAGCTATGACTGGCCCGGCAATATACGTCAGTTGCAGCACCTTGTCGAACGTATGTTGATTCTTTTCAACCAGGAAATCATCGACCTCGAACACGTCAGGTTCCTGCTCACCGCGCCGGCAGGACAGGCGTCCTCTGCCGAGGTAGAAAATAGAACCTTGAGCAGTGCACGTAAAAATTTCGAAAAAGAACACATCCTCGCCATCCTAGCGAAAACCAACGGTAACATGACCAAAGCAGCGAGAATACTTGGGGTGGACCGGGCGAATTTATATAGGAAAATGGAGGGGTTGGGGATAAAAGGGAAGATGATGTTAATATGACGACAACAAATGTTGTAAAAATACAACAAAGTACTATTCATAGGAACGAATACTTTATTCTTTTGTAGGAATAGCTTTTTCCAATCATTTACTTTCAATATGCAAATAGAACCAACCGCCTATAATCACTTGACAACCAATTATTTTCATGATAGTTAAAAACGCCCCAACCCTGCGTCGCATTTTTTTATTAATTTCCTATTGCTTTATTTAATAATTCCCGTATATTTATTAAAAAGTGGATAAATTAAATTTCAGGGCTACCATGTCTGTAAACGCAATGCAAAAAAAAATCAATGTGGAATTCACCTACGATGATATTGTCGAATTTGGTCAGGAGGGTGATCATTGGGAATTATTCGAGGGAGAACTTGTCGTGTCGCCACCGCCGAATGTAAAACATCAAATTGTAGTTGCTAATTTGCTTTTTTTGCTCGGTGAATTTGTTCGAAATAATAAGTTAGGTCGGTTATTGCCGTCTCCGATAGGCCTTTATTTTGATGCAAAAACATTTTTTGAGCCAGACATTTTGTTTATCAGCAATGAGAATAAAGATCGAATTAAAATAAATTACATAAAAGGCGCGCCGGACCTGGTGGTCGAAATTATCTCTCCTGAAAGCGCAAAAAGAGACCGGGGGTACAAGTTCAAACGCTATGCTCTGGAGGGTATGCTGGAATATTGGATCGTGGATCCGATCAATGAAAATGTTGAGGTTTATACGTTAACTGAAAAGGGTTTTCAATTATCAGGACGGTTTAGCGGAGGGGATAAAGTTCGCTCTAATCTTTTTAAAGAGTTTGAATTTAATGTAGCTGAACTGTGGGATTGATAAATATCTGCAAAATCAAGTTAGTAAAAAGGCCACAGAAATGAAATCTCACAGAAAAAACACGCATCATTTTATCTGTGTTATTTTCGTTTCTGTGACCTATTAAAAACGATCAAATCATATCAGCATTTTCATATTGTCGCGTCTTTGCATAAGCATGCTGGGCACAAATATCATAATCACAATTCTCAAAACCAATACCATATCCATCATCAATAATTTTAGCAGTTGAAAAGACTTTTGGATCATTCAGCGGTTCAGCAATATTAGTGAACTCGTCCTCAATTACAAAAACTCCCTCTGTCCCATCATCAAATCTTAAAAAAAGCTTTCGATACACCAAGACTTTTAAAAAAATAATTTTTTTCATAATCTACTCCAATGGTTCAATCTTATTTAAACTTAATTTCTCCCTCGCCAGGCTCCAATTTTCATTCAGATCAACTTGATGGATAAAAATCCATTCAACAACAAGGCCAGCAACTCGCGGAGGCACTTTGCCGGTTAGAACTTTTCCATCGAAATCAAACTCTGCCATGTACTCTGCATATCGAGCATGCAGGTGAGGAGGGACATGATCCGAATAGTACATGTATATTGATATTCCAAAAAATTCAGAAATCTTGGGCATACGAAAACTTGCCATCGTTGAAAGTAAACAAATTATTTTTAGGTATACACACCAAAATAGTATTAATTATTTTAAAAATCAATTATTTTCGTCTATAGTATCAATTTTCGGGGATATAAATTCAAACGCCATGCTCTGGAGGATGTGCAGGAATATTGGATAGTGGATCCGATCAATGAAAACGTAGAGGTTTATGCGTTAACTGAAGATAGCTTTCAATTATCAGGACGGTCCAGCGGAGGGGAACAAGTTCGCTCCAATCTTTTTAAAGAGTTTGAATTTAATGTAGCTGAACTGTGGGGTTGATAAAAATCTGCAAAATCAAGTTAGTAAAAAGGCCACAGAAATGAAATCTCACAGAAAAAACACGCATTATTTTATCTGTGTTATTTCCGTTTCTGTGGCCTGTAAAAACATTTCAAAATATCAGTATATTATTTCACAATAAACTCGTACTCTCCCGCTCCAACCTGCAATACGACGTTCTCTTTCTCAGAGCGAACAAATTTTACTCCTTGAACACTGGCTCCGTTCTCAACAATCGCCTGCCCGTTTTCAGTTACTGCAGGTTTTTCTTTGCCAAGCGTCGGGACATATACCAGGGCTGAGGTGTTGGCAGGGATGGTGACCTTGAGCGTCAATGATTCGCCGTCTTTATCCCAGCGGGTTTTCAGCATCCCGTAACTCGTTTGCAAACTTGCTTCCGCCCAGGTTAAATCGCCGGCAGGCATGGGATGAATGATTGTGTGCTTAAAACCGGGAACATCCGGGTCGGGACGAATGCCGGCGAGGTAGCCATAGTACCATTCACCAACCGATCCCAGGGCAAAATGATTACGCGAATTCATACTGGGTCCCTGGGTGTCGCTGTTCCACAGTTCCCATACTGTTGTGGCGCCTTTTTCGACCATGTAACCCCAGGAGGGATACGTCGTTTGTGTGGCCAGCTTGTAGGCAAGATCGTGATAGCCGTAATCGCTCAGCATGGGCAGAATATAGCCGGTGCCCAGGAAGCCGGTCGTCAGATGGGTGTTGTGTTTCAGAACATCGATGACAACGCTTTTAATGACTGCGGCCTGATCATTTTTCGGCGTAATACCGAAAGCAAGCGGCAGCAAATTCATCGTCTGCGTACCGCCCTCATATTCCAACTTTTTCTCATCCAGATGCTTGCGGTTATAGGCAGCGGCAATTTTTTGCGCCAGTTGTTCATATTTTTGTGCGTCTTCTTCCCTGCCGATTATTTTCGCCATTCGTGCTAAGAGCGAGGTGCTGTAATAAAAATAGGCGGAACCGATGGGTTTTGACGGTGATTTTTCCACAGCAATCCAATCGCCGTATCCTTCCACTTCATAGAGATCGTTTTTGCTGTGTCGTCTCATGTATTCCACCCACGCGGCCATGCCGTCGTAATTTCTTTCAATGATACGTTTATCGCCATAATACTGATAGACAATCCACGGGATAATGATGACAGCATCGGCCCATGCGGGTTTGCCGGGACCGCTAACGACAATGACCGGATTCACGTCATGTACAGCGCCATCCTCATCCTGGGAATCGATAATATCCCGCTCCCATTTGCTGAAAAACCGCGCCATGTTCCTGTTGTAACAGGCGGTTGGAGCAAACATCTGCGCGTCGCCCATCCAACCGAGACGCTCGTCGCGCTGCGGACAATCGGTGGGTACACTCTCCATGTTGCCGCGCTGTCCCCAGGTAATGTTTTTATAAAATGTGTTGATCAACTCGTTTGAGCAGGCAAAATGGCCGATGACCGGTGCCGCAGAGTGAACCACCAGCCCGGTGAGAGCACCCGTTGTTGGCTCGCCCGGGAATCCCGTCATTTCCACGTAGCGGAAACCGTGATAAGTGAAATGCGGCTGGAATAGTTCTTCATTGTCGCCTTTGAGAATATATTTATCCGTGGCCTTGGCGCTGCGGAGATTCTCTGTATAAATATTTCCGTCTTTTTTCAAAAGCTCGGCAAAACGCATGGTAACAGTTGTTCCGGCCTTGCCGCTTACTTTCAGCTGGGCCATTCCCACCATATTTTGTCCCATATCGAAAATATATTTACCGGAATCATTTTTTGTAACTTTGACCGGTTTGATTTCCTGTGTCACCTGTATCGTCGGGCCCTGCTGTGCCACAAGCTTTACCGGTTCCTGGTTAACGATTTCCACCGGCTGCCAGTTACCGTCATCAAATCCGGGCTGATCCCAGCCGGGCATTTCGAGACGGGCATCGTAACTCTCGCCATTATAGATGCTGTTCTCTGTAATCGGCGAATCATGCACTTTCCAGCTTTCATCCGTGGCAAAAGTTTCAGATGTGCCGTCGCTATAATCAACAACGAGTTGGGCAAAAAGTCGCAGCGGGCCATCACTGTAAACTCGATTGCCGCGCCAGCCCAGACCGCCACTCCACCACATGTTCCCAAGAATCGCGCCAACAGCATTTTTGTCATTTTTCAGCATGTCCGTCACATTATAAACCTGGTATTGAACTTTTTTCGGGTAATCCGTCCATCCCGGCGTAAAAAAGTCCTCGCCGACCCGATTACCGTTAACATAAAAAATATAACTCCCCAAACCGGTTACATAAACACGGGCGCGTCGTATTTTTTTAGAAATTTGAAATTCGTTCCGCACCATTTTAGAGCGCGGAGCCTGAAAAGGTTCTCCTAGTCTACCCCAGTTGGTACCGCCAAATTTTTCAACAACCTTTACTTTTCCCCATTTTGAATCATTAAAATCCAGTTGTGTCCAGCCTTTTTGTTCTTCCGGCGTCACGAGCCAGGACTTGTCCGAATTAATTACATCCACACTGCCGTCGGCAAAAATAAGTTTAAGGCTGAAAATCAATCCGCAAACCTTGCCCGCCGTATTCATGGCGGAAACAGCAATTAAATTGTCGCCGTTTCTCAATTCGGGTTTGGCGTCAAAATCATAGAATTGTTTCCATGTATCCCCTTTTCCCAACTTTTTGCCGTTCAACCAGGCCGTAAATGCATTATCAGCGGTAACCTTGATTTCGGCCTTTTGAATCTCCCGGACGTTTGGGAGAGCAAATCGTTTGCGGAAATACAGTAGCTTATTCACTGTATGAATTGTCGGATGCCAAATCCAGCTACCCCAGGACCAGGTTTTTATTTCAGGCTTTTTCTCAGTCTTTCCAATCCACTTTGCATGCCAGTCATCCGGGTTAAGCAAGCCCATTTCCCACCACACGGTTTCACTCCAGGGAGATGCTTTACCATCGGCATCCCAGGTCCTCACTTTCCAAAAATACTTTTGCCGTGATTTCAAGACGCTGCCGCTGAAAGGAACAAGCGCTGATTGATCGGAATCCACCTTTTTGCTATCCCAAACATCGCCTTTATCATTTTTTAATTTATTTTCGTCGCCGGCAACAAGAATCTGATACGCCGATTGAACAGCCCCTCGCCGCGAATCGTTAACTATCCAGGAAAACCTGGGCTGCATTGTATCGATTCCGAGCGGATTTGATTGATACTCACATTGCAAATGGAGCGGCGCATCTGGATTTTTTTTCTGACCGCATCCGCTCAAGACAACAGACAGGCCAATCGCTAAAGCTGGCAAAACCCGACTCCATACCGAATCTAAAACCGACTGATGAATCAACATAATTCTCTCCTTGTTAAAAATTAACCTCATAGCGGCAGCGTGATTTCCCGCCGCAGTTGCATACTTTTAATGACCGCTTCAGTAAATTCCATGTATTTCACCCCATCCTCAAAAGTTGTGTGAGTTATTTTTTCAGTACCACGAATGGCATTGATGAACTCTTCTTCCACGCGCCAGCCGCCTGCAAACTCCTGGGAGATATCGATTTCTTGAAGTTTTTTATCTCCCTGTTTTGCGCCGTAAAGTTTGTTTTCAGTAAACAGTAATGTTCCCTTGTTCCCGAAAAGATAAACCATGGCCGGCCCGGCAAAACCTGTAACCGAAGAAAGTTGGAAATGCGCCTGCGCACCACATGCCATATCCGCAACAACGCCCAGATGCTCCGGTATTTTTACGGCTTTTAGTTCACCGAATTGATCCCGACGCATTTTTGTAAAAACCTTACCTTTGGCAACAACGTTTGTGGCTTCCCCCAGCCAGCGCATAATCGCCTCGTACCAGATGCCGAGACTCATCGTATTATAGCCGCTCAAATCAAAATCCAGACGCCAATGAAACGGCGTGTTCGGATCGCTCGAACCGGTACCGTCGATCACATTTACCGCCAGCACATCGCCGATATAGTCGTCAGCCAGGAGGCGTTTGATTGTTTTGTCCACGCGCAATGTCATTGGAGAGGGCACAATCTGTGTGACGATATCCGGCCTGTTCTGAGAAGCAGAAAGCATTGCGTGCGCCTCGGCGGCATTCATGGCCATTCGCGCCTCGCATAAAACGTGCTTGTTTGCTTGCAGGGCGGCGAGCGTAATCCTGCAATGCATATACGGCCAGGTACCGATGACAATCGCATCGACTTGCGGGTCGTCGACTACTTGTCTCCAATTGTCGAATACCTTTGCTATAGCAAACTCCCCGGCAACTCGTTCCGACGACTCTGCGGAGCGATTACACACGCTGATAATTTCAACCCCTTCGATGGCTTGCAGGCCGGGGATATGTTTTAATTTTGTATTTGTACCCGCCCCGACGATGCCAATGCGAATCTTATTACCCGGCATTTTAAATCCTCTGTTTATACTCATCATTTCCTGTTAGAAAACACTTTTTTCAAACACTAAACCACACATACTTTATCTTTTTCCCTTCATCCAGATGCCGCTTCTCATAAGTCGTTTGAATGTGCAGCAGTTCATCGGACAAGCCCTGCTGATACAAATCCGGGATCATTTCATGTATGATGCAATTTTCATGTTTGCAAGTTTCGATCGTGAAACGAAATAATTGCTCATCATCGGTTTTGAGGTGAATGCCGGCATCGCTTTTTAAAATCTGTCGATACAATTGAATATATTTTGTCGATGTTAACCGTTTGCGTGCTTTTTTCGGATAAGGATCGGGAAATGGAATCCAAATTTCTTCCACCTCATTTTTAGAAAACACATCGGCAATTTTTTCAGCATGTATCCTGACAAAGACAATATTGTCTGCTTGTAAATCCAGGGCATTTTGTGCCGCAATAAAAAGCCGTGCTCCTTTCAGGTCAATGCCAATAAAATTCCTCTCCGGGAAACGCCGCGCCAGGGCAAGGGAATACTCACCTTTTCCGCAGCCCACCTCAAGCGTGATGGGATGATCATTCTGAAACACTCGCTCATTCCAGGTGCCTTTAAATCGCGATGGGTCATCGATCACATTGGAAAATGAGGAAAGAGCCTGGATTCGTATTCGTTTTTTCTTTGGCATTGCAGTCTAAATGTACTCGTTCAGAATTTTAATTTTCCTGCATCTGATACACAATGTTCCTGTCCCGTAAATAGTGCAAAACATCGGTAAAATAATTCTTCTCAGCGCCGATAAATTCCGGCGGACATATCCCTTTGTGCTGAAAGCCATGTTCGAGTATTAACCCGGCAACAGCCGTGCAGGTAAAGCCTGTAGTTCGGGCCATGGAACTTGTTTTTGATTCGTCGTCGTAATAGTCGATCATGTTCCAGGTGAATATTTTCCCCTCCCCGTGTTCATCACCTCTGATGATTATGCGCATGACAGTGAATTCTTTTTCGCCGGGATCAAGTTTCCACTGGGGCAAAAGCAGCTTTGTCGTAACGTCAATGGGGCGCACGGGAACGCCGTCCGCAATAACAGGCTCGCCGGCAAAAAACCCGCTGTCGCGGAAAACACGCATTATGTCAACATGTCCCGGATAACGAAGGGTTTTCTCTTTCATATCGGGGATGTGCATGGTTTGCAGCAAGGTGCGCAATCCGTCGGTGTTAAAAGCCTCCAGAGTGCCGATCTTTTCAAAATCAATAAACTCCGATTCGGACAACGCAGGTTTGGTTACGACCTGGCCGTTTTCCTTCAGCCGCGCAGGACGGGTATATTCTTCGATGACATCTATGGGAGAAAAAGGCGCTTTATATTGAAACGGCAGTCTGCGCTCCACGGGAAGTCCGCCCACATAACACGAAAAACTTTTCACATCCATTTGACCGGCGTGATGGCCGAGAATGAAATTACTCATTCCGGGAGCGACACCGCAATCGACCACAGCCGTCACATTTTTCGATTTTGCCAAATCATCCAGCAGAAAAGGATCCTCCGGGAAAAAGGAAATATCGACGACATCGACACCGGCAGTGATAACCTCTTTAAGCGTTTTAAAGCCCATAAATCCGGGAACTGCGCCGATGACCAGATCAAAATCACCAACAAGTTTCCCAACCATACCCGGCTCGCTCAGATCGGCATGGACGGTTTGCATGTTATAGTTCTGCGCCAGAAAGGATAAATTATCTTCATTCTTATCCGCTGAAACGACCTCAAATGTATTGCAAAGATCGATAGCGATTGCTTTGCCGACCATTCCCGCGCCGAGGACGATGACTTTTTTCATGAGAATATTTTTCCGAATTTTGGAAGAATCTTGTAGCCAGGCGAGTAAATGATGAATATCCCCAATAGAGCGTTTTCCCGACAAAATTCCTCCTGAATAACACGCTGTTTTTTGCTACATATCGGCTGTTTTATAATTGCAAAATTCCTTTGTTTTTTTCATGTGGTTGTATTCCGTTTGGTGCAAATTTACTGAGGTAATGGAGTAATCGTGTTTTGAAATATTGGTTTGCTAAACTTGAAAAGTTGAGCAAACCACAACTAACCGCTTTACTTGACTAATGGTTCAGCAGCTTCCAGCATTCCTTTGACAATCGTCTCACCAAGCTTCGGGCCATAAAAACTGACACTCGATTCGTAGCCGCCCTTTTTGTATTGTTCTGCGCTCAAAATGTAGCTGATCCATTCGTTGGCCAGACCGCCGATAACAGGGTGTGCAACGCCTTCTTTTTTAAGACGATTTTTTACATCCAGACCCAATTGGCTCGCAAGTTCGCCCGGCGCGCCAACAATGAGCAAATCGCCGATGCGTACGGCGTTGCTTGCCGACGTTTTCGGTGCGATCGCTTTCAAAACAACCTGCATGGATTGCTCATCGAGTCCGTATTCCGCACCGCCGGTTTTTGCAAAATCAGGATGTGCTACACGCTGCGGCAAGTTTATTTTTTGATAGTTAAAAGACAGGGGCACATTTTCTTTGGTGACAATTTTACGGTAGAGATCATTCGCAGCAATGGCAACTTTGCGCCCGTAAAACTCCGCCTGCTCGTTGTGGCTGCCACCCTCAGGACGAACCGGAGCCTGGTCTCCTTCCGCACCGTTGAAATACAATGAAATCACACCATTGTCGATCCACGCTTCGAGTTCCCGCTGCATCACGCCCGGCCAACCGCCGGAAACAAACATATCGTTCTCATCCATCAAAGTCGGGTGCGCAGTCCAATTGACTAGAACGGCTAGCGCTTTGCCGTTTTCGCGAT
>JAADGR010000510.1 GCA_013152225.1 Calditrichota bacterium | reverse complement strand
GAATCCTCGTTACCAGCGCCCTCCCCTACGCGAACGGCCCCATTCATCTCGGTCATCTGGCGGGGGCGTATCTTCCTGCTGATATTTATGTTCGTTATCAGCGTTTAAAAAAACGCGATGTTATTTACATCTGTGGCTCGGACGAGCACGGTGTGCCGATCACCATCGCGGCGGAGAAAAAAGGCATTTCCCCGCAGGAGATTGTCGATGAATTCCATTTCCGCAACAAAAAAGCATTTGCCGGATTCGGCATGTCCTTCGATTATTACGGGCGGACGAGTTCCGAAATGCATCGCAAAACCTCGCAGGAAATTTTTCTGAACCTCTATGAAAAGGGCTTGTTTAAAAAGAAAACAGAAAAACAACTTTATGATCCGAAAGCAAAAATGTTTCTGCCGGATCGATATGTCAAAGGGACCTGCCCCATTTGTTCTTATCCGGAAGCTTATGGCGACCAGTGTGAAAAATGCGGCTCGTCGCTCTCCTCATCGGAGTTGCTCGATCCGAAAAGCGCGATCACCGGTGAAACGCCCGTTTCCAGGGAAACAACACACTGGTATCTTCCCCTGGGCGATTTGCAGAAAGAGATTGCCGACTGGATTAAAGATAAAACGTATTGGAAGCAGAATGTGCTCGGACAGGTGAAAAGCTGGCTCGACGGCGGACTGGCGGACCGCGCCGTTACCCGCGACCTCTCATGGGGCGTACCCGTTCCCCTTGAGGAAGCAAAGGGCAAAGTCCTGTACGTGTGGTTCGACGCGCCCATCGGCTATATTTCCGCCACCAAAGAATGGGCGGTGGAAAAAGACGAACCGGATTTATGGAAAACCTACTGGCAGGACGAAGAAACGCAACTCGTCCATTTTATCGGCAAGGATAATATTGTCTTTCATTGCATCATGTTCCCGGCCATGTTAAAAGTTCACGGCGACTATGTTTTGCCGGATAATGTCCCGGCGAACGAATTTTTAAACCTGGAAGGAAACAAGCTCAGCACCAGTAAAAATTATGCGGTATGGCTTGAAGATTATCTGGAAAAATTTCCGGTTGATCCCCTGCGCTATTATCTGGCCATTAACGCGCCGGAAAGCAGAGATGCCGACTTTACCTGGCAGGAATACCAGCAGCACAACAACAGCGAACTGGCCGATATTCTTGGGAATTTCATCAACCGCACGCTCACATTTGCCGTAAATAATTTCGACGGAAAAGTACCGCAAGCCGGGGATTTGGACGAGCTGGACAGCTGGATGCTGAACATCCTGAAAACAGCACCGGCGCGGATAGGCAAGGAATTGGAAAACTTTCAGGTGAGAAAAGCGGTAACGGCTTTTATGGATGTAGCACGGGCGAGCAACAAATATTTCAACGATCAGGAACCATGGCGCACATTGAAGGAAAATAAAAGCAAATGCGCAACAACAATTCATATTTGTATTCAGGCCTGCCAGACATTGGCGGTGCTCATGGAACCTATTTTGCCATTTTCTGCGGAAAAATTGTGGCGTATTCTGGGAAACGAAGGATCGGTGCATGACCAGGCCTGGGACGAGATCAGTTCCTCCGGCCTGACCGCGGGACATAAACTGGGAAAGGTGGATATTCTTTTCCAAAAAATGGATAAAAAAATGATCCGCCCCGAAATTGAACGCTTGCAAAAAATATCGGAAGCATTAAAATCTCAAGGGGAAAAAATGCAAGAGGAAAAAAGTAAAATATCTTTTGACGAGTTTTCCAAGCTGGATTTGCGCGTCGCCCGGGTTTTGCATGCCGAAAAAGTGGAAAAAGCGGACAAACTGCTCAAGCTGGACATCGACTTGGGAGATGAAAAGAGGACGATTGTCGCCGGCATTGCGCAGCACTATTCACCCGAAGAAATGATCGACCGCAAGATTATTATTGTTGCAAATCTGGAACCTGCTAAAATCCGCGGCATCGAATCCAACGGGATGCTGCTGGCGGCGGAAGATGACGACGGTCATCTGAGCACGCTGACGGTTGCGGATGATATTCGCACAGGGGCAAAAATCAGATGACCCCCTTTTTAATCGACAGCCATACGCATCTTGATTTTCGCCAGTTTAATGCGGATCGCGAGGATGTTATTTATCGTGCCAAAGAAGCCAACGTAAAGGCCATGATCACCATTGGCACCGATCCGACAACATCGAAAGAAGCAATCAAAATCGCAGAAAAGCACACAAATATTTTCGCAGCCATCGGCGTCCATCCCCACGATGCGGCGGAGGCAAGTAAAGACGACATCCTGGAATTGAAAGAACTTTTGCAGCACGACAAAGTAGTTGCCATTGGTGAAGTTGGTCTGGATTTCTATCGCAACATATCCGCTCCCGATGTGCAGCGGAAGATGCTGCGCATGTTCCTGGACTGGTCGCAAGAAAACGGACTGCCCCTCATCGTCCATACCCGCGAAGCTGACGAGGAAATCCTGACGGTCATTCGTGAGCGCGGAAAAAACGGCTGGCGGGGTATCTTTCACTGTTTCCCCGGTGATCAATACATGGCTGATCAAGTGCTCGAAATGGGTTTTCATATTTCTTTTACCGGAAATATTACTTTTAAAAATTATCGCAAGACAGATGTTGTAAATCACGTTCCTTTGGAAAAGCTTTTGGTTGAAACGGACTGTCCCTTTTTAACTCCTGTTCCACACCGTGGCAAACGGAACGAACCGGCTTTTGTTCATTTCGTGGCCCGAAAAATTGCTGAAATAAAAGGTGTCTCCGCGGATGAGGTGGCTCGAATCACGACGGCAAACGCTGTCAATTTATTCGACCTGAACATTGAAGATGAGGAGTAATGCAACAAGCCGGGATAAGAGCTAAACAAAGCCTCGGACAAAATTTCCTTGTCGATCAGAATATTGCAAAAAATATTGTCAGGGCGTTTGGGCCGTCAAAGGATGACCGGGTCATTGAAATAGGCCCCGGCTTTGGCATTTTGACGGTGCATTTGCAACCGCAGGTCAAAAAGCTCATCGCCGTTGAAATTGATAAAAGGTTATACGAAAATATCCAAAATCAATTTGCTCATGCGGATAACTTGCACCTTGTTCAGGGTGATTTTTTAAAACAGGACTTGTTTGCGTTTGAACCGGGCTTTCGCATTCGCCTCATCGGGAATATACCCTATAACATTACAAGCCCGATTTTTTTTAAAGCCCTGGAGGCGCACGAGAAAATCATTGATCTGACATTGCTCATTCAGAAAGAAGTGGCACAGCGTGTGGTGGCGCCCCATGGTTGTAAAGATTATGGAATACTATCCGTTTTCAGCCAGCTTTATGCCGATGTCAAAATACTTTTAACGGTGCCGAACACAGTTTTCCGGCCTCGTCCAAAAGTGGAATCTGCACTTGTTCGCTGGACTTTTACGCAGGAACGGCTCAAAAAAGTTCGGGATGTAAATTTATTGCGAATAATCGTCAAGCAGGCTTTTGGTCAGCGTCGTAAAATGTTGCGCAACTCTTTAAAAGATTATCTTTCTATGGAACGAAAAGTGACCATAAAAGAAACCCAAAGACCGGAACAACTCACAGTAGCAGACTGGATTAAACTAACGAATGAACTATCGGCTTGACATGGATATACAGGATCGAAAAGAAATTATAGACAATATCAGCTTTTTAGCACAAAAGCAGGATATCCCCAAATTAAAAAACATTATCATAGATATCCACCCTGCAGACCTGGCTGATATTATGCGTGAACTCGATGACACGGAACGGGACCTGCTCTTTAGTCTTTTGGATCCTGAAACGGCATCCGATGTTGTGGTGGAGTTGGATGAAGTTACGCGTGATCATCTCATTCAGGATATGGAAGAAAAACGACTCACGGAAATCGTGGATGAGATGGACTCCAACGATGCAACCGATGTTGTTGCCGACCTGCCGGACGAACTGGCACAAAAAGTTCTTTCTCAAATTGACAGCAAAGACCGCGCAGAAGTCGAAAAGCTCATTGTCCACGACGAAGAAACGGCCGGCGGTATCATGGCCATGGAATTCGTCGCAGTGCAGGAGGACCAGACGGTCGATGATGCCATTCAGGAAATCCGGCAAAAGGCGCAGGAAGTTGAGGATGTATATAATGTTTATGCCATTGATCGCGACGGCAAACTGGTTGGCGTCGTCTCGTTGAAAAAGCTTTTGCTGAGCAATCCCCGCATGCACATCCACGACATTATGAATACAGATGTCATCTCTGTTACCGTGGAAGAAGATCAGGAACATGTTGCCAATATTGTAAGGAAATACGATCTGGTCTCCGTACCTGTTGTTGACAATCAAAACCGCCTTGTTGGTCGAATCACTGTGGATGACATCGTCGATGTGTTGCAGGAAGAAGCAACCGAGGATCTGCAGCGAATGGCCGGTATCGTCGATGAGGAGGTGTTGCAGGAGACCTCGGCGCTGCGCATTTCAAGGTTTCGGCTTCCCTGGCTTTTGGTTGCGTTTGTGGGCGAAAATATTTCCGCGTTGGTCATGCACCATTTCCAGGCCACAATCAATCAAATACTGGCAATGGCCTTTTTCATTCCGCTGATCATGGCAATGGGCGGAAATTCCGGCAGTCAATCGGCGATGATTGTTGTCCGCAGTATCGCACTTGCCGAAGGCGGAACGTCAAATACGCTGGAAAGGATTTTGCGCGAGCTTCGTGTGGCATTGCTAAATGGAATTATAATCGGCCTCCTTCTTTTTGGGATAACCCAGTTCTGGATGAACGATCCGTTTTTCGGCCTGCTCATTGCTTTTGCACTGCTTTTTGTCATTGTTAATGCTGCTATCCTCGGTTCACTCGTGCCATATATTCTTAACAGACTTCATTTCGATCCGGCCATTGCAACCGGGCCCTTTATCTCCACGGCAAATGACGTTCTGGGACTATTTATCTATCTCGGTCTGGCCACCATTTACATGAATTGGGCGCACTAACTTTTATGTCGATCAAAGAAACAGAAGCGATCGTGCTCCACAGCCGCAAACAGGGTGAGACAAGCAAAATTCTTACTATGCTCACCCGCAGCTTTGGCAAAATGTCGCTGATGGCCAAAGGATCAAGAAATGTAAAATCAAAATATCTGGGAGTGCTGGAAACTTTTAATTATATTTCAATTGTTTTTTATTATAAAGAATCACGTTCTTTGCAATTCACGAGTCAGGCTGAAATCATTGATTCATTCCCCGGCATTCATGCAGAATTAGGCAAAATGGCGTTGGCGGCTGTCCCGCTGGAAATTATCGAAAAAACGGAACCCAGGGAACATAAAAATCCGCAGTTGTTTCAGCTTTTATTAGACACCTTGAGAGCATTCGAGACCTGCACATCGGGGCTTAAAAACATTACCAGGTCTTTTCAACTCAAGTTTTTGGAAATCTCCGGCATTCAGCCGCAACTTGAGAAATGCAATCAATGCGGTAAGACAAAAGCGGAAGAAATGAATAACTTTGATCTGGATCGCGGGTTTTATCATTGCCGGGAATGCAGCAGTCCGTTTGAAACAAGTGTCGAACTGAGCGGCAACGCGTTGGAAAATTTGCGTTGGCTGAACCGGTCCCCGCTTCATTCTGCCTGCAAAGCAAAGATCACAGCACAAACAGGAAAACAGATCGATTATTTCCTTGTTTCATATTTTAAATATCATTTTGAAAGTTTAAAAAATATCAGATCATTGAAATATTTACAGGACCTGACAAACCATTTGCAATAATGTCGTCCAATTTATTTTCATAACAGAAGAAAGGAACAGAATGTCGAAAAAAGTCGAAACGGTTATGGACAAGATAGTATCACTATGTAAACGACGCGGATTTATCTTCCAGTCGAGTGAAATTTATGGCGGCTTGTCGAGCATCTATGATTACGGGCCGCTGGGTGCCGAGTTGAAAAAGAACATAAAAAACTTTTGGTGGAAATGGATGGTTCAATCGCACGCAAACATCGTGGGACTCGATTCCTCCATCCTCATGTCCCCACGCATCTGGGAAGCCTCCGGGCACGTGGAAGGATTCACCGACCCGCTTGTTGATTGCAAAAAGTGTAAGCATCGTTTCCGCGCCGACCTGCTGGAAAACATGCATGTATGTCCCGATTGCGGCGGTGAATTGACCGAACCCAGACAATTCAACCTCATGTTCAAAACGCACATGGGGCCGGTTGAGGAGAATGCAAGTATCGTTTATCTCCGCCCGGAAACAGCACAGGGAATTTATGTTAACTTTTTGAACGTACTCAACTCCACACGGCAAAAAGTCCCTTTTGGCATAGCGCAAATCGGAAAAGCTTTTCGTAATGAAATTACTACGGAAAACTTTATTTTCAGGACACGGGAATTCGAGCAGATGGAAATGCAATATTTTGTCAAACCGGGAACCGATACGGAGTGGTTCGAGCATTGGAAAAAAGACCGCATGGAATATTACAAAGCTCTCGGCATTCATAGCGAAAAACTTCGCTTTCAACAACATGGTGAAGACGAACTGGCTCATTATGCCGCGGCAGCTTTCGACATTCAATACGAGTTTCCGTTTGGCTGGAAAGAACTGGAAGGCATTCACAACCGTACTGATTTTGATTTAAAAAAACATCAGGAATTTTCCGGCAAAGATTTATCCTATTTTGATGAGGAATGCCGGGAGCGGTATATCCCGTACATTGTTGAAACTTCGGCAGGAGCAGATCGTACAGTGCTCACCGTACTGGCAGATGCCTATGAGGAACAGCAACTCGAAAAAGACAAGCGCACGGTACTGCATTTTCATCCGGCGGTTGCTCCCATCAAGGCAGGAATTTTCCCCCTCGTCAAACGCGACGGCATGCCCGAGTTAGCTCATAAAATAACGGATATTCTCAAGCCGCATTATAATGTTTTTTATGATGCCGGTGGAGCTGTCGGCAGGAGATATCGCCGACAAGATGAGATCGGTACGCCGTTTTGCATCACAGTGGATTCGGAAACACTGGAAAATGAAACGGTAACAGTGCGGGAGCGCGATTCCATGCAGCAGGAACGCATTAAAATTGATGGTCTTTTGATGTATCTTTTTAACAAAATAGAAAAAGGAGACTAGACGTCTCCTCTTTTTAGCAATTGATAAATACAAAGCCCGGATTCATTCGGGCTTTTTATCTTCTTTTTTATTTTCTTCTTTTGCTTTATTGTCGGTCTGCTCTGCCGTACCTGAAGGTTGCTGCAGAATATTTCTCAATCTTTTCAGCAGATTTTCCATTCGCTCGCGTTCATTCCGAATTTGGTCAAGCTCAGCCTCGGCACTTTCCGTTTGCTGTCTTTCTTTTGCCAGTTGGTCGAGCAATTTTTCATCGCGAGCTGTCGTATCCGCGATGCTCAAACTCGTTCCTTCAAAAGCCGGTATTTGCCCGGCTGGCTTTGTTGCATTGCGCCTCAGAGAAATAATTGCCCCGACATTAATCCGCCAACTGGGCAAATTGGGCACTGTTTGCCATGGTTTTCGTAAAACACTTCCTTCATCTCCGCTATACGCCGTTTCATCCTTATTGCCGAGAATCCGTAAATCCAGCCCGACTTTCAGTCTTAACCAGGGATTTGGAGTGTACATAATGCCCGGGGTAACAAAAAGGCTGTTCTCGCGTGTAAAAGCGGTTACGGGCGGCTTTTGGATAAAATATCTTCCATAGATTTCACCAAAATATCCAAAATCTTTGGACATATTTGAAACGGAAAAGCCGTAAACCAATTCTGTCGTATTTTGTTCAACAGCTATTTTATCATTTTTGAATGAAGTAAGTACCTGTCCCACATCATTGTGATTAAAATAGCCGATATTTGCATTGATGTTCAAGCCTAATTCAGGAAAAAGAGGTTCGGTAATAATTGAAAACAATCCCGTCACTCCGACACCAATGCGAGCAGCAGAATAAGGTTCCAGCGGAATATTGTGGATATGGCCGGTGGGCAAACGCAAGTCAAGCTGAACACCGACACGAACGGAACCATTTTTTGGCCCTATTGAGCCTAATTTCGCATTCAGCCACAGATCATCAGGAATATTGAAAGCTTTATCCCCGTAATTTGTATCCTGATACATCATTTGCGAAAAGTGAAACTCTACCTTATCGGTAAATCCGTAAATCAAGCCCATCATTCCCTGAACGTCCCAATAGGTAACAGCCGAACTGAGGCCGCCTGTACCCGGGTTTACTTCATCCTTGAAAAAGGCGCTGGAATGCCCACCGAGCAAAAGACTTCCTTTCGGCACAGACCAGGCGGGATTCACATGCATTGCACCGGAGCCAAAAGTTACCGGAAATGCTGTGGCACTGAAGAATAGAACAAAAATTACAGAAAATACATACTTTAAATGTTTCATCGACCCAACCCCTACCTTTTGTTCAAACTTGACTATTTTATTTTTATAATGATGATTTATGGACATGTGCGAGATGTGGTTAGATTTGCTTTCTGCAAATTATAACAACCCAAGCAAATGCCATGCCTTAAGGACATTAAAATTATTATCTACCCTTAAATGTAAATAAAACTTGTCTGTAATGCAATCATTTTATATGACACGTTAATAATTTATTTTTCTTTTAGCAAGTATTTTTTGTATCTTTTCGAGACACTTTTTTAAACAACTGCTGAAGGAAGGAAAATGAACGAGACAAAACTGGAACGACAAATCAATTTCGTCCTCGAGATTGACAAGCTGAAGGAAGTAATGCGTCGATCCTACCTGATAAGCGGCAAACGAAAAGAGAATTCCGCAGAACATAGCTGGCACGTCACAGTGATGGCAATGATTCTTGCCGATCATTTTGCAAAAGAAATCGATCTGCTAAAAGTTTTCAAAATGCTGCTCATACATGATATTATCGAGATCGATGCCGGCGATACGTATGTCTATGATGCTGAATCCAGAAAAGACAAATACCAGCGGGAAAAATCTGCTGCACAAAGAATTTTCGGATTGTTACCGCAGGAGCAGAACAATGAGCTGTGCAAATTGTGGGAAGAATTTGAAAAACGGGAAACAGCCGAATCCCGGTTCGCGGCAACAATGGATCGGATCATGCCGCTTCTCCATAATTACCACACAAAAGGAAAGTCCTGGCAAGAGCACGGCGTAGCAAGGGATCAAGTCGTTGAACTTTTTGAACCCATAAAAGCTTATTCCGAAGAAATGTGGAATTTTGCATCCAAAATTATTCAGGATTCGGTGAGCAAGGGTTATCTGGCTCGATAGAATATTTTTATCTTGATTCAAGCAAAATATTTTTTATATTAAACATATCTTTCCAGGTTTTTTTGATCCACAACCAACTTGTTAGCGGTTCCATAACTTGAGGTCAAAAGTGTATTGCATGAAATTTACAAATGCCGCATTCGTTCAGGTAAAAGCCCTTCAAAAAACCAAATATCTTTTAGACCATACAACTAATAATGTAAATAAAAAATAAGGGACTAATGATGAATACAAATTTTCTTGACAAAGCGACGAACCAGCTCATGGAATCACTCGAAATCAAACGTGATTTATACGACCGGTTCTCTGTTAAAAGAGGACTGCGAAATGAAGACGGCTCGGGAGTTCTCGTTGGCTTGACAAAAGTTTCAAGTGTTATCGGTTTCAAGATAGTTGACGAGGAAGTTGTTCCCCAGGATGGCGAGTTGTATTACCGCGGGATTAATATCCAGGAACTCGTTGATGGAATTCAAAAAGAAAACAGGCTCGGATTTTCGGAAATCATTTATCTCCTAATTTTCGGGAAACTGCCGAATCAAACCGAGTTGGATGAATTAAAAGAATATATGGAACCTCTCATCAAACTGGAGCCGGGATTGAACGAGACATCCATCTTGCAATTTCCCAGTCCCAGTGTAATGAATAAGCTGCAACGCGTCATTCTTGTTCTGTATGGCCTCGATCCAAATCCCGATGATACTTCTATTCCAAATGTTGTTCGTCAATGCCTCAGCCTTATTGCAAAATTTCCGGTTATTATTGCCTATTCTTATCAGGCAATGCGTCACAAATTATATGGTGAATCATTATTTGTGCATACACCAAGCAGTGATTTGTGCTGTGCAGAAAATTTTCTTTATATGCTTCGACCGGACAAAAAGTATGATCCAATGGAAGCTTCTCTTTTAGACCTTGCTCTTATGCTGCATGCCGACCACGGCGGCGGGAACAATTCCACATTCACAACTCATGTCGTCACATCGAGCCAGACGGACACCTATTCTGCAATTTCCGCAGCAGTTGGTTCTTTGAAAGGACCGCTTCACGGAGCTGCAAATTCCTACGTCATGGACATGATGACGAATATCAAGGAGAACGTTAAAGACTGGAATGACGAAGATGAAGTCGGCAATTACATCACAAAAATCTTAAAGAAAGAAGC
>JAADGR010000350.1:2742-3429 GCA_013152225.1 Calditrichota bacterium | reverse complement strand
CCGGTTTTAAGGTGATTTCAGAAACCGCCGGAATTTGCTTCATGGGCAGCCGTTCCAGACTTGCAGAAATCGCGCCGGCAAACATGCCGATCAAATCCAACTCATCCTGCGATTTGACCATGAATGATGGCCCGTTTTCAGCTTTGCCCCAGGATACCTTGTCCAGAACAGAACCATCAGTGAGAAAAGTTTTCAAATGCAGGCTGTCATTATCCGTGCGAATGTAAACGAAATGATTCACGGATTTAGAGAATGCCAGAAACGGGCTTTGCACTGCTGCATACAGCGAAGCACCGGCACCGCCTGTGGTGATATACGTGACCGCCCATGCATCGGGATCGGACTGCGGACGAATCGGATAAAAGCGCTCATAAAGATGAGAGTGGCCGGCAAAAACAATATCCACTTTGTATCGACTGAATAATTTCGGCCAGACTTCCCTGCCCCAGGTTGAGCGATGGCCGCCTAAATTATACGAAGGACGGTGCATGTAAACGAATTTCCACTTGGCCTTGCTTGCAGCCATATCCTTTTTGAACCATTCGATCATCTCGTCATTGTATGGGTAGCGATAATCCAGGGCGACAAAATGGGCGTCGCCGTAATCGAACGAGAACCAGAGCTTGAGATGATTTTTATGGGGAAAAAGAAAATGCGTGAATAATACGGCCTCGTCGCCGTCCACAT
>JAADGR010000350.1:0-2675 GCA_013152225.1 Calditrichota bacterium | reverse complement strand
TGAAATAATATTTATCCCATTGCTCGTAGCTGCCGCCCTCGCGCACCAGGTCTCCGACGCTGAGAATAAGATCCGGATTCAACGCGTTAACCTCATCGGAAATCGCCCCGAATATTTTGGGGTTGGAACGGCTGTCTCCCATAACCACAAAACTGAGGGGTGACTGCTTCGGCAAGGCGCATTTAAAAGTGCTGATTGAACTGGATTGATTGTCTGAACGAACCTGATAGAAATAAGTTTGTTGCGGCTTTAAGCCGTCGATTTGTTTTTCGTAAAGAAAACCGCCGTGACTTTCTTCGATAAAGCGTGCTTTTTGCTCCAGTGCAAGTGATTTGTTCGTTCCATACGCAACTGTAAAAATTCCGCGGCTGTCACTTTCCCAGCGTACCGTAATGGACGCTTTGCCGGGATCCGCAAGCCAGGGACCTTTGGTTATGTTTTGGGCGAATAAGCCGGAGCAGAACAAGAACGCAATGGCGCCAACATAGAGCCAGGATTTTGGTTTTGTCATGTTTTTCTTCTTTTTTCTATAACCGTTTGATACTTTGATGACTATTTTTTAAATGATTGCTTATTTAGCTCAGCAAAAGCGCCATTAATTTAAGAACATATACAATCATCTTTTTCTGTGTCATTTCGTTTTTGTGTCCTATTTATCGACGCTCCTGAACTTCCGAGTTCTCATTGCCACCGCTGTTTCATACATGGCAACAATCCTTTCCGGGGCAATATCCTGCTGGATGTTGTGCACCTGGTTGAAAACGAATCCGCCGCCTTTTGAAAAGACACGAATATTTTCCCCGACATGATTTTTGATTTCCTCAACGGAAGCTCTGGGCAGAACAGTCTGCGTATCGCAGCCACCGCCCCAGAAAGTGAGCTTGGTACCAAACTCTTTTTTCAATTTTTCCGGCTGCATATTCGGTGCGGAAATTTGTACGGGATTGAGAATATCCACGCCGATTTCTATGAGATCGGGGATGAGATCGTATACAGCGCCACACGAGTGGAAAAAAACCGCAGCATTGCTGTTTTCTTTGACAAAACGAAAAAGTTTTTCATGCCTGGGCTTGAATAATTTTCTGTACATGTTTGGCGAAATTTGCAGCGCCTCCTGGGTACCGAGATCGTCGCCAAACTGGATGATCTGAATACGATCTCCGACCAGGTCAAGATATGTTTGTAAACTTTTCAAATAATTCTCGACCATTTTGTCCAGATAATATTCCACCAACTCCGGCTCGATGACCAGCAATTCCATAAACCGCTGGTAGCCAAAATCGGCGTGCCCCTCTTCCAATAAATTGCCGCCGAATTCGCCGAGGACGGCATAGTCTGTTTCCTCGTACAAACGTTTCGATTCCCGATCGAGATAGGCTAATTCAGCGTCCGTCATTCCTCCAAAATCATGGGCGTCGATATCCTCCGGGCTTTTTGCTTCTGCCAGAGGATGGTAAACCTGATCGTACCAGTATCCTCCGCCCGGCATTCGGGCAATGACTTTGTCGCCATCCACACCTCGAGCGCACCGTCCTCGCGCTGCAGGGGATGAAAATCCTGCGGCAACAGGCACGGCGAACCGTCCGAAAGTTCGTCAGATCGCCAGTGGTCAATGGGGATGCCGAACGACGGGCAGTAACGATGCAGTTGCAGCACATCGCCGCCAAAGCGTTCCAGAATATCCAGTTCCGGTTCGGCAAGCTGCTGAAACAGATCGTACACCCGCGTATTTTCAATCGGCAATTCCAGGTATTTTCGTAAATGATTGTAAGCCACAGCCGTAATGCCGGTGGAGCGCATCGGTGGAGCGCATCCCGCCGAAATCGATGGCCATTTTATCCGGCTCTTCGTGACTGAGCGTGCATAAAATTCGTTCTCGGTGTGTCATTTTTTCCTCTTTTTCTTTCTGTATAGTGCCTGAGATTCACTGTGTTAAGGAATCTAATAGGTTCTGGGTGAGACTTTAGTCACTCCGGCGAATGCCGGAGTCTCCTGGAATTAAGAGTTTGGAGATTCCGGCATGCGCCGGAATGACTCGCCCAAGCAGTGTCTAAAACCTTGGTCAACTTTTCCACCCATAACTGATATGTTACAGTTCTGGGTGAGACCTCAAAGGTCTCCAAGACCTTTGAGGTCTGCTAGCCCAGGTTTCCTGCCTAGTTCTCAATCCAAATAATCCTTCAAATTAATATAGACATAAGGCCGTGTTGAAGCATCCCGGTCTTTTTCCGCAAAGGCGACCCACATTTCAAGACTGGTGGCATCGTAAACCACATCCACCAGGTTTCCACCCTCGTCTGCAACGGCGCGGGACAATACGATCATTTTCTGGGCATTGAATGTTCCGTAATTTTCTTTCAACATTTTGAAAGCAACATCATTTTTCATAGTATAATAAATGACGTTTTTCAGAACGTTCGGCGCCATTTCATCGGTCGGATCGTTGTCTTTCCAGATTGTCAGTTTGACCGGATCGGGCGAGGAGACGCGAATTTTTGCAGCGCCCTGGGTTTCCTTTTTCCCGTCGCTGACATATAAATAGTAGCGTTTGATGAGTTTGGTCGATTTTATTGTTTTCAGCACCTCGTTCAAATTATGGGCATCGTAAAGCAAATCCCGGAACAGTGTGGAAAAATGAGTGCCGTCGAGATCGAACGGATATTCGGATTCCGGGG
>JAADGR010000279.1:1261-11727 GCA_013152225.1 Calditrichota bacterium | reverse complement strand
AAGGCCGGCTTGGTAAAACTTCAATTACGGGTGGATAAAATAAAAGTTTGGAGATTCCGGTATGCGCCGGAATGACTCGCCCGAGCAGTGTCATAAAAGCTTGATCAAATTTTCCGCCCATAACGATTATATTCCTGAAATGAAAGAAAAAACAAAAATCAAAAACCGCTATTACAAGTTTTCCCAATTTCTAAAAGAACGCTATGGCGAAAAGGTTTGGAAAATCCCCGTGGATGCCGGCTTTTCCTGCCCGAATAAAGATAAAGAGACCGGGGAGGGAGGCTGTATTTTCTGCCGACTGGATAGTTTTTCTCAAGTGCAATCGCAGCAGGGAATCGATGTCGGCGCGCAGATTAGAGAAGGACTTTGCCTGGGCCGGGAGCGATTTGGTTTAAAGAAATTCATTGTTTATTTTCAGGCTTCGACAAATACTTTTGCTCCGGTGCCGTTATTGAGGAAACTTTTTGAGCAAGCCATTACTTACGATGGTGTTGTCGGTCTGTCAATTTCCACCCGGCCGGATTGCCTGCCCAAGCCGGTTTTGTCACTTTTACAAGAGCTTTCTCTGCGCACCGATTTATGGGTGGAACTGGGATTGCAAAGCATTCATGACCGGACTTTGAAGATTCTCAACCGAAGGCATAACTATGCCGACTATTTGCGTACTGTTGAAAAATTGCGGTCCCTGCCTTTGCGGATTTGTACACATCTCATGTTGGGCTTGCCCGGCGAGAGTCGTGATGATTTGCTTGAAACGGCGCACGAAATCGGCTGCTCCGGGATTGATGAAGTGAAACTCCATCCTTTGCTTGTGTTGAAAGATACACCCCTTGCAAATATGTTTTTCAAAGGAGAATTTACTGCGCTTGATTCTGAGCAATACATTTCGCTGGCTTGCGATTTTATTGAGCGAATGCCGCCGAAAATGGTTATGCAGCGCTTAACCGCTGAAGCACCGGCAGATATTCTCATCGCTCCACAGTGGACAATGAATAAAATGCGGGTTTTAACCGGCATTGAAAATGAATTAAAGAGGCGCCAGACAAGGCAGGGTGATAAATATAACCATAAGAAAATGAATGTATGATAAATTCATAAAGTCAAAAAGCATGTCATCGCGAGGAGCGGAGCGACGAAGCGATCTCCAAAAAACAGCCCCTCGGCAGATATTCAGATTGCTTCGCTTCGCTCGCAATGACATTTTTGGACTTTACGGATAACTCATAAACAGCTATTGCACTTCCGCTTCGTACCGTTGCTTAAATTTTATGACCGCGTCACAAATCGCTTTGGCAACAGATCCGTAGAATGATTTATTTTTTAATTTTTTTTCGTCATTGCGGTTGGAAATGAATGCTGTTTCCAAAAGAATGTTCGGCATGGACGCACCGTAAAGAACATAAAATCCCGCCTGTCTTACCCCATGACTCCTGTCCTTTATGTCTTTGTATAGTTCGTTGTCAACAATCGCAGCAAAATCCTGGCTCTCTTTGTTGTACGAGTTTTGTGCATTTGCGGCCAGGATAAACGATGCATCGGAAAGACCGGCATAGTGGTTTTGCGAATCTTCAAATTTGATCACAGAGTTTTCAAATTGTGCGACGTTTCTCGATTCTTCCGTTTTGGCCTGTCCTAAAAAATAAACCGTGTGCCCATGCAATCGCCGGCTGGGATTTGAATCGATATGAATGCTGATGAAAAGTTTACCACCCGCTTTGTTGGCGATTTCCGTACGGCGTTTTAATGGAACAAACGTATCGCGTTTTCTTGTCATGACAACTTTTACATCGAGGCGCCGTTGCAATTCCGATTTTATTTTTTTGGCTATGGCCAGGGTAACGTTTTTTTCATAAAGTCCATTTCTGCCTATGGCCCCCGGATCTTTCCCGCCATGCCCCGGATCGATGACGACCACATCGATCTTCCACTTTTCGCGCTCTTTTTGCAATTCGGCCAAAAGATCATTTGAAATGCTTTCTCGGGTGCGCAGAGAAACGATAACCTCATGATCTGTGTTGTTTACAATGATATCAGGTTCTTTAAAATTTATAAAAGAATGAAAAGATATTCTTGCCGTTTCACTTGAAAGCTGAATGGGAGCGACATTGAGGATTTTTTTGCTCCTGCTTTTCACTGGAAATGATTTCAGCGTATCGACACGTCCGCCGTAAATGTCGATGTAAAACCAATTGTTTCTTTGGCTGGTAAAGATATCCGACCTGGAAAATTTTTCCGTTGTGGCAATGTGGATAAGAATGCCATTTGCCTTTTCATCGATAGAGACCCCCGTAATGTTTTCCAAACTACTTTTGACAATTAATTCGAGATTCGATGCATCATATTCGAACTGGAAGGGAAGGACGTCCCGCAGTGCCGTTAAAAAAAGTTTGATGGGAACGTAGAAAATTCCATTGCGATACAGCACATCGATTGGAATTTGTCTGATCTGATAGCCGACTTTGATGAATGGACTGATGGCTGTTATGGTAATTGGATTGTGGGGTATTTCCAGCGTGATTTGTTTGTTTTTATTGTTTTTGGAATAGGAAATAGACAACATGTCTGCCAGACTGGCCACCGATACAAATTGGTAGCGTCCTGCCTGCAAAGCCCTGATTGTTCCCAACCTCTCACTATTTCTTTTATTAATGATTGTAATTTCCCCGGCCGTCAATAAAGGAGGTAAAGCAAAAATAAAAAGTGAAAGGATTAAAACTAAATGAGGAATGAATGTCCCGCCACGCTCCCTGATCGTTCTTCTCCCTGAAATACTATTCTTCCCGCGATAAAAACTCACTGGCTTTTTTTAAAAAGTCCTTTTCTTTATTTGATATCTTGTCAAACCCGACTTCGTTTATTCGATCTAAAATGCGATCTATCTCTGCACGCTTTTGGCGTATGTCGTCCTGCTCGCGCTGCTTTTGCATAAATTTCTTTTTCTCCTGGCGAAAGCGAATTTCACGAAGAAATTTTGCGAACACAGAATCCCCCCGCAACAGTAAATATCCGATCAGCGCACCTCCTAAATGTGCAAGATGTGCAACCCCACCGCTAACACCAAACAAGTGTCCCTGAATACTTGAGAAAAGAGAAATAGCAATAAAAATGGCAACCAAATGCTTTGCCTTTAAATGAACGGGCAAAACAAAAAACAGCAGCAAAGTGATCACGCGTTCCGGAAAGAAAACAGCAAATGCGACCAGAACACCAAAAATTGCCCCCGAAGCGCCGATGACAAAAACGGGTGAATTCCAGTTGAAAAGAATATAAAACATCCCGGCGCCAACACCGCACATGAGATAAAATCTTAAAAACTTTTTCGAACCCAGGACGCGTTCAACTTCGCCGCCAAACATCCACAAAGTAAACATGTTGAACAAAATGTGAAAAATGCTTGTCTGGCTGTGCAGAAACAGGTAGGTTCCCAATTGCCAAAACGCCAGATGGTGGGTCACTTGATCAGGGCGCAGGGCAAAATATTTCATTAATGGAGGAATGTCCCCCATTTTCATTGTAAGAAATTCTAAAATATAAATTGCAAAATTTGCAATGATTAGTTTTTTTACAACCGGTGTAAGCCCACCACCAAGCCCAAATTGTATCCTTGATCCAAATCGGTTCATATTTTAAGCAATAGAACTTTCAGTTTGTTTTTAATTAGCGCATATCCAATGCCACACCCAAGCGGAACCCAAGTCCGGATAAATCCACGCGTTCCGTAACGGGCAAACCCTTGTCGCTTTTGCTGATACTACGGCTGACCTCGCAATTATTGTAAAAAACATCGGCAAGCAATGTCGAGCGTCTGCCTACGCGGTAATAAACACCGGCAGCTCCGCGCCAGCCGAGGCCGCCGAACTTGCGCGTCTTTGACAGATTCAGTTCATAGTTTTTTTCCTGGCTGATGAGGAATTGATAACTCAAAGTGCCGCGAATAAAATAACCCATATAGCGGCTGAAAGGAATTTTTACATTTAGAACAAGATTTACAGGTACAATAGTTCGGGCATAATCTACGAGCGTGGAGGCAGTATTGGTCGTTAATCCTTCTTGCTCATTTTTTGCAACCTGGGTCTCTTCCGAGTATGCTTTGTGAAAAACATCGACGCCGACGCCAATATCCACCGCCTCGTCTATGGCCGTGCCCATGGTTACGCCGACAAGCATACCGCCTTTTGCATCTTTCGGGTTTTGATAACCTGCATTTATTGTAAAGATGCTCTTGCTCTGTGCAAAAACCATACTCGTACTCATAATGATGAGTAGCGTTGAAACCACAAAAAGTTTTCTCATGGAACCACCTCCTCTTGGGTGACTGGAATTTAAAAATTACAATGCTCTGTTATTTTAGACAAAGCAACGGTAAAATGCAAGTCAAAAAATTTATCCTGACGGAAATGAACCCGGTTTTACATCAAAGGCTTTTACGGTCGCACTGTCCATAAGTTCCTTATTTTTCATACCTCTAGTGTGCTGGCGAGATATGAATATTTTTAAGAACGTATAGCCGGCGAAACACTTCGGCATTTGTCATGGCTGCGAGTATGACGAGCGTAAGAAAGAGTTGGTTGCACACCGCTCCAATGAAAATAAGGCGAACTCGTTCTCACTTAAAATTCGTGTTGTTGGATAATTGTATCATGTTTATAATTCTCATCATCGGTTTTAGGATAATCCATCATCGAATGCAAACCCCGGCTTTCCTTCCTCAGCAATGCCGATTTGATGATCAACTGGGCGACTGTTGTCAGATTGCGCAATTCGAGGAGTGCTTCTGTGATTTTGGTGCGACGATAAAAATTTTCAACTTCCTGACGAATCAATCGAATTCTGCTGAGCGCGCGCTCCAGCCTGTGATTTGAGCGAACGATGCCCACATAATCCCACATCAGGTTTTTAATTTCCAATTTATCATGGGAGATTAAAATCCATTCTTCACTGTTGAATGTTCCGCTGTCATCCCAGTGAGGTATGGGAGGCGGAGAAAATTCATTGTCGCTGATAAATTGCTGCGCAGCAAGGCTTGCCTGGTGTGCAAAGACCAAAGCTTCAAGCAACGAATTTGAGGCCAGCCGGTTTGCGCCGTGAATTCCGGTACACGCCACCTCGCCGCAAGCGTACAAACCATCTATTGAAGTTTGACCGTTCAGGTCTGTAACAACTCCACCGCAGGAATAATGTGCCGCAGGTACAACCGGAATCGGCTCCTTTGTAATATCAATTTTATAATTTTTGCAGATTTCATAAATATGCGGAAAACGATCGATAATATCACTTGCTGCTTTATGAGTGACGTCGAGATAGACACACGGTTCGCCGCGTCTTTTGAGTTCTTTGTCGATTGCGCGGGCGACGATATCCCTCGGAGCGAGATCGCCCATCGGATGATAATTCTTCATAAAAGACTCGCCGCTTTTTGTGACCAACCTGGCTCCGTACCCGCGAATGGCTTCGGATATCAGAAAAGACTCAGCTTCCGGATGATAGAGGGTTGTCGGGTGAAATTGCATAAATTCCATATTTCCAATTTGTGCACCTGCGCGAAATGCCATTGCAACCCCATCCCCTGTGGCGATGGCGGGATTTGTTGTGTGCAAATAAACCTGACCACAGCCGCCGGAACCTAATATCGTTGCCTTGGATAAAATACGCTTAACTGTTTTTTGTTTGGAATCAAGAACGTACGCTCCCCAGCAATGCAGGTGTGAATCTTTTGCCCGATCCAGCGAAAAAATGTGGTGTTCGGTGATTAGATCAATCGCTGCATGATTTTCGAGGATCGTAATATTCGATACTTCTTTTGCTGCTTTCACCAGCGCTTGTTCAATATCGTATCCCGTATGGTCCTTGACATGAACAATCCGATTGAAATGATGCCCTCCTTCTCTGCCCAGGTCAAACTTGCCTGAAGATGTTTCTGTAAATCGGACTCCGAGATCTAAAAGTTCAAGGATACGTTCAGGAGCCTGTTCAATGACAAGACGGGTCGAGTCCGGGTGACATAAACCCGCTCCGGCCAGGAATGTATCCTGAATGTGCTGCTCAAACGAATCTTTCGGATCAAAAACGGCGGCAACACCTCCCTGGGCGTGAGCCGTGTTCGAGTCGGGCAAGTTGCGCTTGGTTATGATCGTAACGGTTCCGTATTTGGCAAGCTTTAGCGCGCTGCTTAATCCGGCGATGCCGCTGCCGATGATGAGGAAATCTGTATCAAAATTCATTTTACAAATCCTAACCCGGACAAGCCCCGCCTAGGGGACAGGCCGGAACTAGATAAAAAAGTGGATTCTAAAAATAGACATTATGAGTTTTAAATTTTATGATAACTTAAACGAAAAGGAACTGAAATGCAACCGCTTTTTAGTGCAAAAAAAAAGGTTGATACACAAAATGTATCAACCTTTATCCTTAAGAGTATCGGGGGGTCAATTCTTTTCTTTAATCATTTCCAACAACTCTCGGTTCTTGATAGGACGTGTAATAAAATTCTCGATGCCATGTCTCGCCGCTTCTTTTTGTAATAGCCGATCACTGCGATCACAAATGCCGACGAATTTAACAGACGGGTGTTTCCGTCTTATTTTCTTGACAACAGAAACGCGGTCTTTTTGTTTTAAATGTTCATCGCTGGTTGACAGATCAAAAAAAGTAAGGTCTGCTTGGTTTTGATCCAGCATGTGCAAAAGATCTTCCACATCCTGTGCTATTTCCACATCATATAATGTACTCAACGCAAGATACATTTGCATCTCTGAACGTAAATCTTCATTTAAAATGACTATCCTCATGGCTTCCCGCATCTTTTTGGTTCCCGTCTGTTCTCACAGCATAATAGGCACAATCTTTTGCATTTGCGGAACTTTAAATGACAGATGTCACAAAAAGTTTTAATTTCAGTGTTTTTTAAAATCGTCCTAAAGTTACTTGACGGTACAGGCGCGATTAAAGGAGTAAAACAGAGGGATAACGAGCAGTAGTGCTAAAAAGACCCAAAGAGTATTCACGTGTGATGCTGTGGCATACCATGTCAATTTTTCTTCGGGACTATTCAAAAGGATCAGAGAAAGAAAATTGTTTGTCGCGTGCAGGATGATTGCCGGGAAAATACTATTGCTTTTCCAGGCCATATAACCGAGCGCGAGTCCCAGAAACAGGATTTGCAGGGCAGACCAGGGGTTAAGATGGATGCTGGCAAAAAGAGCAGAGGTGAAAACAATGGCAAGGGCAGGATCGCGGTAATGTTCGAGTGCTCGTTGCAATAGTCCTCTGAAGAACATTTCTTCGGCGAAACCGGCAAATATAACCGCCGCCACAAAAATGATGATTGCCTGTGTTGGAGAATGGAAGATCAGTATGTTTTTCAGTCCTTCCAGCATACTTTTCGGCATTGGGAAAATGGTTGAAAGCAGTCGATCCAGTTCATCTCCCAGGATAAAAATGATCAATGAAAGGAGGATCGAGTGAATGATAATGGAAGTATTGACGGGGTTGAAACGGAAAACTGTCTTAAAGGACAGCTTTTGTTTTGCGACAAAAATGATGGCCGGGATGACAATCAATGATTCGCTAAGCAGCGCAATCGTCGGGTTGAAAAGTACCGTGAACACGATTCCCGCTAAAACAACAAGCGCAATCGTTATAAGAAAAATGAAAAGAATTTGCTGCGGCGGCAAAATTGTCGGATCGTTTTCCCAATCATCCATTTGTTTTCTCCGGTTCGCCGAGTAAATATAAAATGATGCCGGCAGCAACAGCAACGTTTAACGATTCACTTTTTCCTTTTCCGGAAATTGTAATCCAGTCGTCAACATGCGCAGCGACGTTTGCTGTCAGGCCGTTTGCTTCATTCCCCATTAATATGATTTTTTTGTCAGAGCTTTGCCCGGATTGTCTTTCGGACCCCCGTTCGGCCCTGGTACCGATCGTTCGATACGCTTTTTCTTTTAATTCGGGCAGCACATTATCCAGGGTGATATTCTCAAAAGTCGGGATGTGGAAAATTGCGCCCATGGAACTGCGAACAACTTTGCTGTTGTACAAATCAACGCAGCCCTTGCCGAGCAAAACTCCGTCCACACCAAACCATTCTGCTGTACGAAGTATCGTTCCCAAATTTCCCGGGTCCTGAATTGCATCCAGAGCAAGAAGCAGGGATTTCCTTCGTTCGGTGATCGAATCAAAATTCCACGTGGGGTGATGCACGAGGAATACAATGCCCTGCGGCGATTCTGTTTCGCTGAGTGAATGAAATTCCTTTTCGCCGGCATGGTAAACAGGAATGTTGTCAACGTGTGCGCGCTGAAGAATCTTTTGCATCCGCTCCCCTGCGGCCGGGACCGGACAAAAAACCACCTCGACAATTTGTGCTTGGGATTTCAGCGCTTCTTCACAAAGGCGAACCCCCTCCGCCAGAAACAGATTTTCTTTGTCGCGATGTTTTTTCTGCTTCAATCCTCGCAGCTTTTTGAGATGATTTGAGGATAACGGTGCGCTAAAAGAGGACGACAATTCTTTCATTATAATTACAGCTTTACTTTTTCAGCTATAAATTTGATTGTCTCGTCAAGGGGGATATCAACCTGTTTGCCTTCGTGAAGGTCTTTGATGGCGGCAATGTTTTCCCCTATTTCACGTTCTCCCAAAATGACAACAAATTTGACTTGCCTGCGGTTTGCCTCGCGCAGTTGCGACTTTAAGCTGCGTTCTCCAAATGACAGCAGCGTCGGCATTTTTTGTTCGCGCAGCTTGAATGTCATTTCAACCGCTTTTTTCCGCCCCGCTTCGCCGGAATGCGCGATCATGACGATTGGTGAGAGTATGGGATCAGGTTCAATGCCCTGTTCTTTCATGCTGAGAATGATGCGTTCGATGCCCGAACCAAAACCAATGCCCGGTGTAAATTGGCCGCCAAGCTGCTCGACGAGACCGTCGTATCGCCCGCCGCCGCATACGGCATTTTGCGAACCAATTCCCTGTGCCCAGACTTCGAAAACGGTTTTGGTGTAATAATCCAGACCGCGCACAAGTTTATGATTGATTGTGTAGGGCCGTCCCATTAAATTGAGATAGCTCTGCAGGGTCTGAAAATGGTCGCGGCATTCGTCGCACAAATGTTCGCTGATGACCGGAGCTTTAGCAATCACGGGCTGGCAGGAATCCTTTTTACAATCCAGCAGCCTCAACGCATTGCGGTCCAGCCGACGCTTGCAGTCATCACAAATGACATCGATGTGGTTTTTGTAATATGCTTTGAGTGTTTCAATATATTTCGGACGACATTCTGGGCAGCCGGTGCTGTTGAGCTGAAACGTCAATCCCTTGAAACCCAATTCTGCATAAAGTTGCCAGGCAATGGACATGACTTCCAGATCGATGGCCGGATCTAATTCACCAAGGGCTTCGACATTGAATTGTGTGTGCTGTCTGAACCTGCCGGCCTGCGGACGCTCGTAGCGGAAAATCGGACCTATGGAAAAAAGCTTGACCGGCTTTGGCAGGACATGCATGCCATTTTGCAGATAGAGGCGCATGACACCGGCGGTAAATTCCGGGCGCAGCGTTATTGAATTTTTGCCTTTGTCCAAAAAAGTGTACATTTCTTTTTCAACAATATCAGTGGTTTCACCCACACCGCGTATGAAGAGCCTGGTTTGTTCAAACACAGGCGGATCCACACGCTGGTAGCCGTAAAGAGATGTGATTTCGTATATCTTTTTTTCGATAAAGCGCCAATAGGGTTGTTCATCCGGCAAGACATCCCTGGTTCCGGTAACCGATTTGTAATTCATCTTGGTTTCACTTCCTATATGTGATCCATCATGGTATTGAGGATGGATGCGGCTTTCTTTTGGTATCGCTTGTCGACGAATATTTTGCATACGCCTCCTGCTGCATCCGATCCTTTGATAAGAAGGCCGGAGGATAAATTATCCGTTTGGATAACGCTTTTTATACCTTCTTTTTCCAACGCTTCTTTGACCATTTCCGCATAAACAATCCCCGGCAGTGAATGCAGGGCTACCAACTCTATGTTGTTTTCTTGTCTTTGTTCCGGCAGCTTGTCTACCAGGCTACACTGGCAATCCGGACAAAAGGTTGTTCCTTCCACATATTCGTAACTACATTCCGGGCAAAAGGGCATTTTTACCTCCTCGTTTGAAAAAAAAAGGGACTCAGACTTGAGACCCTTTGAGCAGCAAAACCATTGATTAAATCACGAAATACTTTTGTTCCTCCTGCGTGATCGCATCGATAACTTGTTTGCTGTTTTTGGCGGCAGCCAGTTTTTCTCTGAACTCTTTCCTGTGCGTCAAACGCGAAATTCTGCTGAGGACTTTAAGATGAGGACTCGTCAAATCGGTTGGTCCGAGCAGGAGAAAAATAATGCGCACAGGCTTGTTGTCGATGGACTTAAAATCGACAGGTTCTTTCGTCACACCAAAGGCTGCAATCAGTTTTTCCACACC
>JAADGR010000279.1:0-1201 GCA_013152225.1 Calditrichota bacterium | reverse complement strand
TCGCGCTCAAGAACCGCTTTCAAAACCGCCTTTTTATCTTTCAGCTTGCCGGCTTTGTCCAGAATATCGACCATTTCTTCAATGATGGCATTTTTCTCGGTATTCTTTAGCGGTATGCGAATAACATCGCCGGAAAGAAGGTCCTTCAGCCTCATGAATTCTCCTTTGCTAAATTTAACAAATATAGAATAAAAAGATAAATTTGCAAACCTTTTTTAAAATCGTTTGATTTTAGAACGTTGAATACTATATTTAAAAAATCAGACATGAATTTTATGAGATGGAATATGAAACGTAAAATCATCGTCGTAACGACCGGGGGCACTATTGAAAAGACTTATGATGAAACGGATGGGACACTTTCCAACAGGGGTTCAACGTTATGGGAAATGATCAGGCGGCTTCGTCTGCCGTACACCGAAATTCAGCACCACGATCTTTTATGTAAAGATTCGCTGGATATGACCGACCGCGACCGACAGATTATTTTGCTGGCTGTTGAAAACTATTTACAGGAAAATGTTCCACTCGTCATTCTCCACGGCACCGACACCATGGAACTGACGGCGAAATACTTATTCGATAATATCTCGCCCGTGCCCGTCCCGATTATTTTTACCGGTGCAATGAAACCTTTTGGTTTTGAAAACTCGGACGCCATGCAGAATTTTACCGAAGCCCTTTTTGCCATAGATATTGTTCAACCGGGAATTTATATCTCGATGCATGGGAAAATACATGAAATGCCCGGTGTGTATAAAAACAGGCAAACAGGGACTTTTGAAAAACGTGAGGGTGGGGGTAAGGAATGATGAATCGGGTGATCGAGCTTGGATAATGTCGATTGGATGGGATCGTTTTTATTGCCCTCCGTCCCAAGTTGCACTTGGGACGGAAATAACCTAAAGGAGGCTTTGCTTCAAAATCATGGCTGGTGAAAAATATTTAGCTGAAATTATGCTATTGCAGCTTATAGGAAACGGAGCTTCAATGTGTCCGTTCCGCCCCAAATACAATTTGGGATGGAGGAGAATTCAAGTGTTTGAAGAGAACTATAAACAGGTGTGATTTTGTTAACTCAGTCTGCTTCTGACCTTGTCTCAGATCGTCCATCATGTGTATGGTGGAAGAAAAAATGGAAAGGGGTGTCAATCCCAAACAACTGGGACTGATGTCCTGATTCATTTCCCGCACCGGAAGG
>JAADGR010000221.1:3395-13893 GCA_013152225.1 Calditrichota bacterium | reverse complement strand
AAAATTACATTCAGATTAAAAATAATGAAAAATACATCCCAACGCCGGAAGGGCGCAAAGAACTGGAAAAGTTCATGGCGCGTTACAGCGAATACCTCACCATGTTTGATATTTACAGCGCTGTGGACCTTGAGAAAGGCAAATTTGCTTTTTCAAAATATTTTAAATTCGACACAGATGAAGAATGGCAAAAATACCTGCACAAGAAACGCTGGGACGACCTCCGCGTCGCCGTGGCTGATTTCAAAAAAATGGATCCTGTCGAAATCGTTTTTATGAGTTTTATCAGCGAACACCGTTTTGGCCGTAATGCTTCGGGCTGGCAGTTCGATCTCCTGCTTGGTTCTGTCTGGGATGAAATCCTGGAAATCTGCAATGCCGCTGTACAATGGGAAGATTTGGGATTTGAGGATGAGAAAGGCATCGTACCCGCCGAAGAAGTGATCACGGACATCATTCAACAGGGCACGGAAATCATGCTCAAATTATTGCGCGAAGAAGAAAAGCGCAGCGACTTTCATTCATTCACAAAAGCATCCAACGGCGAAGTGGATGACGAGTTCTATGTGGATCGCGTTAATCCGCCGGATTACGACATGGACCATTACCAAAGATATCAGGATCCGTACTATAAAAGTTCTTCCTGGCGAAATTAAATTATGACGATATTTTATCGGCTATACAAAAGATTCATCAAAAACACTTTTTTGCAAAAACGCGGTACCAAGGTCATCGTCCTGGCAATCACGCTGAACCTGTTCTTTGGTGCTGTTTTTTACCTTGCTGAAAAAGATGCCCAAAAAGGTCTGACTTTGCTGGATTCCATCTGGTGGGCCATGGTCACAATGACGACGGTCGGATATGGCGATTTTTATGCGCAGACACCACTCGGTCGTTTCATCATTTCGTACCCGTGCATGCTGGTGGGCATCGGCATTATCGGTTATCTTGTCGGCGTCGTAGCTGAGAATATGCTGGATCGTGTGTCCAGGAAAAAGAGAGGACTCATGCATATCAAAAACAAAAATCACATCATTATCTGTAATTTTCCGCATATAGAAAAAATTTTCCGGCTCGTTGAAGAACTGAAAAGAAGTTACGCCTATAAAAGGGCACCTGTTGTTCTGCTCACGGATGCGATTGAAGAACTGCCGGAGGAACTTAAAGAACTGCAAGTCCGCTTTGTCCACGGAGATCCCGTGCGCGAGGAGGCGCTCAACCGGGCGAATGTCAGGGAATGCAACGGGGTTTTTGTGCTGGCCCACGATCCGGGCAATCCCAATTCCGACGAAAAAACATTTGCCATCGGCACCATCATTGAAATGATTGAACGGGAAATCAAGCGTCCCATCAAAACCGTGGTGGAACTGGTGAGCAAAGAAAATCTAAAAATGATGCAACGTTCCCGCGTTGACGGCATCGTATCTTCTGACGGTATCATGGACGGATTGATGGTACAGGAATTTCTCTATCCCGGCGTCAATGACATCGTGCATCAAATTATCACCAATGCGGTTGGGAGCCAGTTTTATATTTTCGAGACAAAACTGGTGGGATTAAAATTTATGGACCTGCAAATGGCGATTATACGCCATCCGGCCAATGTGCAACTTCTCGGTATTTCACGCAAAGGCAAAAACATCCTGTCTCCGCCCAGGGATACCATTGTTCAGGAAGGTGACCGGCTTATCATTCTCGCCGGCAAACGCAGCGATTTTGAAGATATGGAAGAGGAAATTAAAATTTCTTTTGAATAAATCAGCAAAGCCAGGTTACTACTGGCAATGTTCTCAACAATTGAAATCTATTAACAGGAGGAAGTTTTTATGAGTAATGTTCTCATCGCAACCCGCAGAGAAGAGGAATTTGTTCCTTTTCTCGAAATGAACGGTTTTGTTGTAGAAAAGATCGGCGATTCGATCTTTAAGGTGAGCCGGGAAGATGAACTGCCGGTTTTCATCAGCATTAGTGGTAACAATATGTATTTTGAAGTGGACCTGGGAAATGTGAGCGAATTTGCCGATAAGGATTTCTACTTTAAACTGCTGGACATGAATACCGTAGTTCTTCCGGTCGCTTTTGGAATTAATAATTCAAATCCGGCTGACCCTCATCTGGTTCTTGTGGAAAGCCGCGAGACAGGTGATCTGAGCGACCAGGAACTACTGGCCGTTTTCGATGCTTTTGAACTGGCAGTGGATAAAGCCGAAGTGCTACTTGCCGGATTTGTTAAAAGTGAATAAAATTATTAAAAGGAGAATATAAATGAGTGTATTTCGCAGAATTTTCAAAGTTGGCGAAGCCAAAATGAATAAAATGGTCGATGGCATAGAAAAACCGGAACTTATGCTGGACCAAGCCATTCGCGATAAAGAAAAACAAATCAGCGATGTAAAAAAATCAGTCATGTCGGTGATTGCTACCGAGCGACAGACAAAAGCAATGCTGGACAACGAAAAAGCCGAGCAGAAAAATTGGGAGCGGAAAGCAGAGGCAGCGCTTAAAGCGGGCAAAGAAGATCTCGCTGTAAAAGCGTTGAATCGCGCATCGGAACACGAAAGCAAGGCCAAATCCTTGCAGGCAACCTGGCAGAGCCAGCGCGCCAATGTCGATCAGCTTAAACAGGAGATTGTAAAGATCGAAGATGAATTATCCGAGTTCCGCCGCAACAAGGATTTTATCATTGCTCAGGCCAAAACGGCTGAAGTAAAAAAGCAAATTTACGAAGCCAAAGCCAAAATCAATAATGACAAAAGCGCCGATGACCTGATGGCGCGCATGAAAGCCAAAGCAGAGCGTGCTTCTGTAGAGGCAGAGGCAGCTCAGGAGATGGCAGACAGTGTTGGCGGAGATTCTTTGGAAAAAGAATTTGAAGGTCTTGGCACAACCACTGCCTCGGATGACGTGCAGGCCAAATTGGCGGCAATGAAAAGCAAACTCGGACAAAGTTAATTTTCATTTACACCTTTACTAAAGCTTCTGCTTTTAAAATATGAAGCTCTTTTTAATTTCTCGTTTATTATCAAGCTACGAGATGTTTCTGAAACGGCCGAGCTTTAGTAAAGGTGGTTTTTATGCAGGGATACAAAAATAAAATGCTTCAGCAAGAAACAAAAGCAGTGACAAAAGCTCTCGGAAGACATCTTTTGCTGGAACTCTACGAATGCCCTTCCGAAATCCTCAACGATACCGGGACCATTCAACGAATCATGGTTGATGTGGCTAAAGCCGTACATGCCACTATCATTGATACGTCATTCCATCACTTTTCGCCTTTCGGCGTGAGCGGGGTTGTCCTCATCGCGGAGAGCCATTTCACCATACACACCTGGCCGGAATACGGTTATGCCGCAGTGGATATTTTTACCTGCGACGAAGAACTGAACCACGAAAAAAGCAAGGCTCTGCTCATCGAAAGATTTGCCGCAAAAAGGCACCAGTCCAAGTTTTTGCTGCGCGGGGAAATTGAATAATGGGAATACATGTACATCTCCAGGTTAGAGCCCACCTCGAACACTTTTGATTCCGCTTGCCGTGAAACCGGCCCACCCGATAATCATAATATCTCACTTGATACGAATCACGAAAACATAATAAATCAAATATTTTACTTGATTAACTTGCTGTTATTTTATATTTTAAAATTCGTTGTTTTACAGATCGAGCCAAAACCCACTTTCCCCGGCGTCTAATTTCATCTACTCTTGCGGAGGCGATATGCGTTTATCAATTGTTCTGCTGTTTGTGCTGCTGATTCCTGCTGTTTCCATGTCCGCCACTTTTACGATTTCAAATGTTTCCTGGAGCGATATCGTCGACCATGACGGCGATGAATTTTCCGCCACACGGACGCTCAATTTTTCCGTCGCTGTTTCCGATGGAAGTCATTCCGTCCGCGTTCTGATTTTTTATACGCAGATGAACGGGGATGTCTGGCTCGATGGCCCGCAGACGGATGCATTCAATGTTTCCAGCGCTGCAAGCGTCGGCAAATCCGTCGCTATTCCGCCATTGATGGAATATGGCGTCGGCATATATAAATTTCGTATCGAGCTTGTGGACAGCGCCAATCCGCAAGACATCCTGGCCACCCTGGAACCTGAATACGGCGAGGCGCTCTATTACCAGTTCTTTGAAAGTATTTCATATGATGATATTCCTCAGGGCAAGCCCTTTATCGTCGTCAACACGGATGACAGCGGCCCCGGATCGTTGCGCCAGGCCATTACTTTAGCGCAAACGCTCTCCCCGGATAATGCACGCATCTTGTTCAATCTTGCAAAGACAGATGCCAATCATGACGCCCGGCGGGAAACCTGGTCTGTTAACCTGGATAACCCTTTGCCGCTCATCAGCAACATGGGAAGTTTGAGTATAGATGGCCTTTCGCAGCCCTATGAAAACGATCACGGCATGGGCTATCCGATTGTCATCGATGGCCGAAATACCGATAGCGGCTCCGGCCTGGATGTGTCGTCGACCATTTTTTTGAATATCCGCGGCATTCAGGTCCTCAACTTTAAAGAAGCGGCAATTTCCGTCAGCACTGTGATTTCCGGCATTATTTACAACTGTATACTTGGCACGGATTCGCGCAATGTTCCGCAGGCGCGTTCGCAATATGGCCTGTTTCTTCACAATGTGTCGCAGCTTGAAGTCGGAGCGTCGGGCATCTGGGTCGGCAACAGCATTGTCGGCAATCTGGACTTTGGCGTTCTTGTCTCCTTTTCCTCGAATATTTCTATTTTGGCCAACAACTTTGGGACTCCTGCCTTTTTCACGGATTTTCTGAATCCCGCCAACATTTCTGTAGGCATCCAAGCACAAAACAACAGTCACGACATCAAAATCATCCGCAATCGTTTTATGAATTCAGGCGAAACCGCGGTTCAGTTCTTAAGCTGCGGGCAATCTGAAATCAGCTATAATCAAATAAACACGGATTCAACCTGGGCTCAGCAATTCGGGTCTTTTCATACAGGTCTCTATCTCACAGCAAAATCGGACAGTAATTTGATTCAAGGCAACAGCATTGGCTACTGCGACGAGACGGCAATTGTGGTGGACGGTCAAAGCGTCGACAACCGCTTGACGCAAAACGGCATCAGCCGCAACGGCGCCGGCATCGTACTGCGCAACGGCGGCAACAACGATATGCCCACGGCTGATCTGGATCGGATTGAAGACGACACACTTTACGGCCTGGCCGGACCCGGATTCCACGTCGAACTTTTTGGCGACGAAGGCGACCAGGCGCGCGTTTATCTCGGTTCCACAACGGTCGACGACGGCATGAATTTCAGCTTTAACCTGGCTAACCTGCTGACATTTCCCAATGTCACCGCCACCGTCACTGACGGGAATGGAAATACCGGTTATATTTCCGCGCCGCTGAGTTGGCAGCCGGACGCCGGATTGGCGACGCTTGTTACGAATACATCGGATTCCGGGCCGGGTTCTTTGCGCGACGCCCTGGAGGCGGCGGCAAAGAGCGAAGGACCGGATTCAATCCGCTTCAATATTCCATTTTCTGATCCCGGCTATGACGCCGGCAGCGGCACGTGGACGATTGCCCCTGCATCCATGATGGTAATCTCGACCAAGGGCCTCGTCATCGACGGTGCAAGTCAGGCCGGTTTTATCGGCTCCGACGCCAATCCTTTTGGGCCGGAAATCGTTATTGATGGACATCTTGCTCCGAAAGGCGCCGGCTTTTATTTTATCTCCTGCCGGTCGATTGTGGTGCAGGACCTGGTTGTCACAAATTTTGCGGAAAACATCGACTTTGTCGAGTCGGATATCATCACCGTCGCCGGGTGCTACCTGGGCACGGATTGCCTGGGACAAACCGCCGGCGAGACGAGCCACCTCGGCGTGTACGCCTATGATTGTCGGGATGTAATGATCGGCGCGGATACAAAATCCCGCGGCAATCTCATTTCCGGCAATGAGAGTCGGGGCATTCTGCTTGGCTCCTGCTCAACCAGCCGCATTGAAAACAACCGCATCGGCGTCGACCGCACCGGGCAAAAGCCGTTGCACAACGATTTTGAATCCATTTTAGTGCAATCCGGTTCGGACAGCATTTCGATTACCGGCAACCAGGTCGCCGGTAAAATCTTCGGCATTCGTTTGATCAATGCCTCGCATACGCAAATTCAGAATAATACGATCAACACGGATTCGACGTTCTTAAAAGACCTGGGAGATGGCGCGGGCATTCTTTTACAGGATCAATCCAATGATAATTTGATTGCAGAGAATCAAATTTCTTTTAGCCAGCGCGCCATAGTCATCGCCGACACGAGTTTACGAAACACCATATCTCGCAACCGCATTACCGCCAATGGGCAGGCGATCATTCTGGTTGAAGGCGGCAATAACCTGTTGCCGGCGCCGGTGCTGACATCGGTCACCGGAAACGATGCAACAGGGACGGCCGGCGCCAACCAGACCATCCAGGTGTTTGCGGATTCGACCAATCAGGGTGAAATATTTTTGGGCGAGACCGCAACCGATGCTTCGGGCGCTTTTCGTCTTGAATTTGATCATACGCCGGAGAGGCCGAATGTCACGGCCATTGCAACCGATGCCGAGGGCAATTCGTCCGCATTCTCATGGTCGATGCTGGTGACCAGTGTGGATGATTTGCAGCCGTTTTCGGCGCCTGATAAATTTAGTGTGTCCGATGGCTACCCGAATCCTTTTAATCCGCAGACGACAATTCAAATCGCCTTGCCAAAGGATGATCAGGTGACAGCGGCCATATACGATCTTCTGGGAAGACGTGTGCGCCTCCTGCTTGATGAGCAACACCCGGCCGGAATATTCGCTTTACGCTGGAATGGAAAAAATGATAACGGCTCGCAGGTTCCCAGCGGCGTTTATCTGTTGCAATGCCGGACGCAGGATGAAAATCAAATACGAAAATTGATGCTTATTCGGTGAAATAATATTGGCTCTATAACCCTTTCGAATGGATGATAATAGTGCGACGCCGCGATGAGTTCTTGGATTTGATGACAAAATGATTAAAAGGTTGTTTCGTCCGGGCTTGATCGACAAGCTTGACAACTGAAGGATGTTTTTCCCGATTTCAACAGGCAATCATTTTGTCCATAATTATTTTGTCATTTTGGGGACAATCTTACGAAGAGTCATATTCTGTTAGACAGATATTTTTTATCACGAGGAGTTTAAACGAACACCGAAATGAGCTTATAAACGCATAGAAACCAAAAGATTACTTTGCTCAACTTTATTTCACCCGAGATAACATGCCTTTTATAATTTCGGATAAACAAGCGAGTCTACCATGCAATACCGAAGAACATTGATTTTTATTTTGACCTTTATGCTCATCTGTTCTGCCCGTGCCGGGCAACACGCACCCAAGCCTCCCCGCGGCTATGCAAATCATACTTTGCTCAAAGCTGCAGCAGCGCTCAAATTGCTCAAGCTCGTCGATTTAAAGCCCGAGGTACCGGAAAATCTCAATGTGTACAAAGACCTCGAATACAAGCGCGTTGGCGATCATTCCCTAAAGCTGGATATCTATCAGCCAAAGAATCTTCGTCATCCTGTTCCCGGACTTATTTTCATTCATGGCGGTTCATGGAAAAGCGGTCACAAAGAAGATTACCTTGTTTATCTGATCGCATTTGCCGAGCGCGGCTACGTTACCGCATCGATCACTTATCGCTTTTCGCAGGAGGCGATTTTTCCTGCGGCGGTTGCGGATGCGAAATGCGCCGTTCGCTATATTCGTGCACATGCAAAAGAATATTCTATCGATCCGGAGAAACTTGCCGTCATCGGTGGTTCGGCCGGCGGGCACCTTGCTTTGATGATTGGTTATTCTTCGGAGGTCTCCAGTCTGGACGGCAAATGCAGCGCGGACAGCGTTAGCAGCCGGGTGCAGGCCGTAGTGGATTTATACGGTCCAACCGACTTGACTACGGATTTCGCGATCAGCAAAAAGGTCGTTCAGGACTTTATGGGAAAGCCATACACAGAAGCCAAAGAAATTTACCGGGCTGCCTCTCCCCTTTTCTATGCGACGGCGGACGATCCACCCACACTTATTTTTCACGGCACTATTGATAAAGTTGTACCGGTAAAACAATCCGACAGACTGAAAGCAAAACTCGATTCTTTGGGTGTGCCGTGTGAATATCACAAACTCAAAGGTTGGCCGCACACAATGGATGCCGCGGTTCCGGTGAATAAATATTGCCAATATTATATGAACGAATTTTTCAATAAATACTTAAAATGAAAGGAAAGAAAATGTCTGCTCTTTGGAAAATGGTGCTTGTTTTAGCTGGTTTTTCGATGCTGCTCGGTTCATGCAAAAATGGAAACACCAGTTCGTCTTCACAAAGTTCGAGTACAAAAACCTGGGGAGAAAGATTAGGCTATCCTGCCGACAAACGCGTACTGATTTTGCACGCCGATGACATCGGTATGTGCGAAGAAGCCAACCAGGCAGTCATCCCCTATCTGCTGAACAACCAGATTCAATCTGCGGCGATCATGATGCCCTGCGCTTATGCAGAAGAATTTGTTAATTGGTACAAGGAACATCCGTCGAAAGACATCGGCCTGCACCTCACATTGACCAGCGAATGGAAAACCTGGCGCTGGGGCCCGGTTGCCGATCCGAAAACCGTGCCCGGCCTTGTGGACCCGGACGGGTATTTTTGGCACGAAGTCCCGGATGTTGTGAAACACGCATCACCGGAAGAAGTCTCCACGGAAATCCGCGCACAGATAGACAAGGCACTTTCATTGGGTATCAAACCCGGGCATATCGACACACACATGGGAACGTTATACGGAAGTCTGGGCTTTACGAAAGCTTATCTACAGGCAGCTGTGGATTACAAGATTCCCGCAATGGTCATCGAATTTACCGGGCCTGTGCTGAAAAGATTCCGCGCCCAGGGCTATCCCATTACCGATGAACTGATCAAGTTTGCCGGAAACTATCCCTTTCCAAAACTGGATGACTTTTGGGCTGTTCCTGCAGGTGATTCCTACGCTGCAAAAAAAGAAAAATTCAAGCAACTGGTGAAATCACTCAAGCCTGGGATAACTGAAATTATTTTTCATCCCTCCATTGAGACGGATAATCTGAAAACAATTACCAACTCGTGGCAGCAAAGAGTGTGGGAAGCACAGATGTTTGCCGATCCCGAGATCATTCAATTTTTCAAGGATGAGGGAATTCTCTTTACAAACTGGAAAGAAATTATGAAAAGGTTCAACGACATGAAAAAGGCTTCAATGTAAATTCTCAGGCCCATCAACCACAAAAGAAAAACGGTTTTAATACGGTCGTTGAAAAATCCTCGTCCTGAAAGGGAGTCCCGCTTTTCAGGACGAGGATTTTGTTATATAGTTGTTTTTTTCCTGCCCCAGGTTTCTGCGGATGCGTTCCCGCGCAGCTTCACTGAGAGAAACATTCGTCAATATCTGTTCAACTAAACTGCAAGACAACAAGCCGATAATAGCAAAAAAATAATCAGTTTTTTTATTATCTTGCATTAATTTTCGCGTTGGCATCAGGCGGTTCGCAGAACCAGGCGAGCGTTTCATTCACTGACAAACCAGCGGGAAGATTCTCTGCGCGGGGATCCGTTTTCTTAAAATGATTGATCATCAGATTTTGCATCTTTATTAAAACAGTTCGATTCTCCGGCAGTTTTGCAACGTCTTTCATTTCATGGGGATCATCCTGCACATCATACAATCGATGCAAAATTCCCGAGGGAGGAAACCCTGTTGCATATCCCTGCCCCAAATCTCTCTTTCCCGTAGTAAAAATATATTTCCATTTTTTGGTGCGAATCATTGCTTTGTTGTCGATGAGAAATTCGGCAAAGACATAGTCCTTGTGTTCCAAAGTTTCACCCGTTAAAAGAGGAACTAAGCTTTTCCCCTGTTCCCCGGGCATTTGATCAACCTGTACAAGGTCTAAAATTGTCGGTGCAATATCCACAAACTCTGTCAAAGCCGAGTACTCTTTCCCGGCGTCAAGCTGATTTCCTCCCTGCATAATCAGAGGCGCTTTGATGGCTTCATCCCACATGGTATGTTTTTCAAAACGTTTATGCTCACCGAGCAAGTAGCCCTGGTCACCGAAATAAATTATCAATGTATTTTCATCCAAATGCAAGCGTTCAAGTTCGTCCAATATCATGCCGACGTTTTTGTCCAGGTACTCTACCGAAGTATAATAGGATGCAATTATTCCTCGTTTGTCCTGATCCGAAAGATTACGAAATATTTTGGGAATCCAACGATCATCTTCCGGACTTGTGATTGGCAGCGGCATATTTTGTGGATCATATCGCCCGGTGTATTCAATGGGGAAATTAAACGGCGAGTGCGGCTCATGAAAGCCAACCCAGAGGAAAAATCGATTCTGCGCTTCCTTGCGAATGATATGAATGGCCTCCCGAGCATAAAACGTCCCTTCACTGTCATTGTCATA
>JAADGR010000221.1:0-3344 GCA_013152225.1 Calditrichota bacterium | reverse complement strand
AAAAGGCCGCCACGGTGGTCGTGTCTTCATGCTTTCAGGCGGCTTCTTTGGTGGGTGCTTTACCAGATATTGATGATAGTCCTTTCTCCCAATCATCACTTCAAAACCATGCGGCAAATCATTATAGAAATGTGTCTTGCCGACAACTGCGGTTTTGAAGCCGTATTTTTTCAGGTGCTCGGCAAGAGTTAGCTGGTCAGCAGGAAAAGGCGTTTCCAAAAGAGTAACACCATCAGCATGAGGATATTTCCCGGTCAAAACGGATTGACGCGAAGCATTGCATACGGGCGCGCTTGCAAAAGCATTGACAAATCTTACTCCAGTTCTCGCCATGCGATCAAGGTTGGGCGTGCGAATGATTGTATTCCCGTAGCATCCTAAAACTGTTGTAGCATGGTCGTCACTGACAAGAACGACAACATTACGAAATGGCTCGAAACTAAATTTCTTTTGAGATTTTCTTTTGCAGGAAAATACAGGCACAACTCCAGTCGCGCCCAGCGTGGAAATTGATTTTAAAAAGTCTCTCCGCTTGATCATCATTTTTTCATTCCTCCAACTGTTGAATTCTCTTAAAAGTTACGGCCTTTGAATGAGAAATTCCACAAAAAAAAAGCCGCGTCCATTTGGACGCGACTTTTTGAAAAAAAGGACAAATATTAAACCAGCGCTTGACGGATCGTCTTTGGCTGGTAATTTGTTTTATTTTAACATCATGAGCTTTTGTATGATTGTGTGTTTGCCTGCAACAAGCCTCATGAAATATGTTCCGCTTGGCAACTGTTCGGCCGCGTCGTTCCTGCCATTCCAGGTTACAGCATGATAACCCGCGCCTAATGATGCGTCAAGCAATGTGCGGACATGCTGACCGAGCATATTATACAGTTCGATCGTCACATGATTTTGCTCGGGAAGAGCAAATTCAATTTTCGTGTCGGGATTGAACGGATTCGGGTAATTCTTATTGACGGAAAACTCTTCCGGTGTTCCAATAACACTCACAAGATCACTCGAGGAAGTACCATTCAGGCGTACCGTTAATGCTTCACCAACTTCTACCTCGAACTCGCCAATTTGCCTTTTTCCGCTAACGGGATAGTCGACGATCAGTTTCACATATTTTGCATTTGCCGCAGGGAATATATGCTGTTGCCAACCATTTTTCACCTGAAGCCCGTCGTAAACCGTATGGAAATCGGTATCCTTCATTCCGGATGTCGAAACCTGAATCCTGAATCTTTTGACCCAGCGATTTTCATAATATACACCCGTGTCAACTAACAGGTTCACTTTTTGAACCGCCTTGATTTGACCGTCCTCAAATCCAAATATTGCGTATGGGTGAGAACCTGTCATAGTAACCGTGCCGTCCCAGCCTTCGATATCTTCGTCGATGGCATTATCCCAGCCCTCCCCTTCAAAGGTGTCCGAACCTTCAAGGAAAACCAGATTGGCTGTTTGCAGTTCCGGTTGTGTAAAACTGAGCGCCGGAGAACCAATGAGAACGCCGTTAATAAACACTTCCAGTTCAAAGTCCGCGCCGCCCAACGAAGCCAGTTGTGTCGTGTATGTTCCGGGCGTACTGCTTTCCACGATCGGGAAATAAATCGCGCCGGAATAGGTCGCATGCAAAGCGAAATCATCATTTGTCAATCCTGTAATCGGATTTCCGTCCGCGTCCTTAACGGTAATGGTAACACTCGATGCATCGACACCATTGCCCACATGTGGCGATGTAGCCGTAACAGTGGATATGGTAGGTTCAGCAAATTGCCGATCAGGACAAACCTGGAATTCTCCTATCTGCCGCCAGCCGGAATTGGGTTGGTCAAGAACAAGTTTAATGTATTTTGCCATGACCGGATCAACAGGAAAATCCTGCCAGTCGCCGCCGATTTTACTTGCATCCAAAACCTGAGTAAAGTCGCCGTCGGCAATCCCAGTTGTTGAAACGAAGACAGAAAAATTTCTCACCCACCTGTCACTAAATTCGACGCCCGTGTCAGTGAGAAGTTTTACCTTGTTTACGCGTTTACTTGTGCCGTCTTTGAATTTAAAAATCGCAAATGGCGGATTTCCATCGGCGGTCACCGTACCATCCCATCCATTTGTGTCGTTATCTATTGCATTGTCCCACGACTCTTTTGGAGAAGCAGTGCTGTTATCTACAAGCTCCAGGGAAGCGTTGTAAATCGGACCGTAACCTAGAACATTTATGAAATTTTCTTTCATAGTGGTGTCTTTGCCCGCGGCTGTTGTAATCGTCAATGATACGTCAAACTGGCCACTTTTGCTATAACTGTGCGTCGGATTTTTCTCCGTGGATGTTTCACCGTCACCAAAATCCCAGTACCATGCTGTGGGATCACCTTCGGAGTCATCTTCAAAACGTACGGTTAGATCGGGATAGCCTTCCGTCGGCGAGCCATAAAAATTCGCTTCCGGCAAAACCAATGTAATAACAGCAGAAGTTGTATCACTGTCGGTCAGCCCATCATTATCCGTCACTTTCAGTATGACCTGGAAAGTACCCTCTGCGCTATAGGTATGTGTCGCCGTTTCACCTGTTCCGCTATCTCCGTCACCAAAATCCCATTCGTACGAAGCAATCGTTCCATCTGAATCACTGGAACCTGAGCCATCAAAGTGCATCTCAACATTTACAACGCCGGCGTATGGTCCGCCCGCATCTGCCGTTGGGTTCTGCGGAACATCGTTGACGATGATATTAAAAGCCTCTGTGTCCGCCAGAGCAGCAGTATAATTATCCGTTGCAATGACTTTGACGTTGTTGTAAGTACCGGCATCGCTATATCCTGGGGCAATGTGAACAACACCTGTACCATCACCATTGTCCGTTAATGTTACAAATGTCGGATTATCCTTCAATGACAAAGCAATCTCATCACCATCCGCGTCTGTTGCGCTTACGTTCACATTGACGGTTTGCCCTTCGTCTAGGTTTTGATCAGCAATCGGATCAAGGTCAGGCGCAGTATTACCGATTGTCACCGTATCCGAAGTCGCCAAAGTTCCAAACTCTTTGCCGTCATTAGGATGAACTGTGAAATACCATTTTTGCCCATGAGCTGTTGCGCTGGATGGAACCGTCAATAAATTATTATATGCAGCTTGATTTGCACCGTCTTTGTACCAGCGAATCTCTGTGCCGCTTTCGGGATCACTATCCGCATCATTGTAGGTATAGCTTCCGACCAGATCATCACCCGTCAATGGATTGGCAGGGGTAATTGTCAGATTCGTTGCCGTAGGTGGTGTGTTGGAAGAACCAACCGTCACTGTTGAAGATGTCTGCAAAGTACCAAAATCAGTACCGTCATTCG
>JAADGR010000331.1 GCA_013152225.1 Calditrichota bacterium | reverse complement strand
ACAAGTTTGTTCTTTTTGCTCCTGTTAGCAAAGAAACAATATCACCTCACATATAAAATTTTTAAAGAAAATCCCTACGCCCTGAAAGATCGGTTCAAACCGATTTATTATGCGCTCATGTATTTTATGCAGGACGAATATCCGAATGAATACCGCAAAATGGGCGGCGAATTAAAACAGACGGTTGAGGAAATTATTGCAAAAGTGCATCAATTGGAAAAGGATTACGAGTAAGAATCACCTTTACCAAAGCTCTCCCCCGCCCAATCTTCATTCACTACGTTTACCGCGTGTAAATTACCATTTACAACAATATTTTGTCATAGCTTTGGTAAAGGTCACATTGAGTTTTTCGGTATCCGGTATCCGGCCTCCCTTCTCCGGTTTCCATTCTCCTTTTTCCGTTCTCCGCTTTTCTCCTTCTTCCGAAAAATTAATCTTGATTCTTGACGTTATGGATAGTATCTTTTCAACCTAAAATAATTATGTACATGAGAAATCAATATAAAGGATATTGTGGAATTATCAGAATTAAATATTGTTGGATTCAAATCTTTTGCAAAAAAAATTAATGTACTTTTAAACCCTGGTATTACTGCGATTGTCGGGCCGAACGGCTGCGGCAAGAGCAATATTGTCGATTCAATTCGCTGGGTCATGGGCGAACAGAAAAGCGGTGTGCTGCGCAGCGAGCGCATGGAGAATGTCATTTTTGCCGGATCGGCCAGTGCCAAGCCGGTAGGCATGGCCGAGGTGTCCCTGAGGATTCAGAATACCAAAAATATTTTGCCCGTCGAGTATACCGAAGTTGTTGTGACGCGCAGACTGTTTCGTTCCGGAGAAAGCCAGTATTTTATTAACGGCAATCAATGCCGGCTAAAGGATATTACGTCCTTATTCATGGACACCGGTATGGGCGCACAAACTTATTCGGTGATCGAGTTGCCGCAGGTGGAAAAACTTTTGAATGGTAAACCGGAAGAGCGCCGCGTGATCTTTGAAGAAGCGGCCGGGATTACCAAATACAAGCTCCGCCGCAAAGCCACCTTTCGCAAGCTGGAAGCAACGGAAAAAGACCTCATCCGCGTCGAAGATATCATGTCCGAGGTTGAAAAGTCAGTCCGTTCGTTGAAGAGACAAGTAAACAAAGCGCAGCGCTACCAAAAAGTCTCCACCGAACTCAAGGATTTGGAAATCAAATTGGCGACGCAGGAGTATTCCAGAATTCTGGAAGAACTGGAGCCATTGCAGGGAAAACTCAGAGTCATCCAGCAAGACCGGGAAGCCGCAAGTACAGAACTGGCAACTCAGGATGCAGAGTACGAAGCCCTCAGAGCAAAACTGCTTGACCTTGAAAAAAAACTTTCTCAAAAGCAAACGGAATATAATAACCTTAATCGCGATGTTCAAAAATATGAAGAGCGTGTGCTGGTTAATAGTGAGCGAATCAGAAGCCTGAAGGAATCGCAAACGCGTTATGCGCAGGAAAAGGAAAGCCTGTCCGAACGGCTTGCGGAACTTGAGAGCGAGTTTGATGAAGCCAGTTTCAAAACGAAAAATGCAGATGGCGAATTAGCCAGGGCGCGAGCTGAATATGAAAAGCTGAATGTCGATTACCATAAATTGCGCACTGGTTTTGAAGACAAACGCGCTGCCGCACAAAAGGCGGATGCCGAGATTTTGCGAATTACCGAAAGTTTAAGCCGGAAGCAGAATGAAGGGGAGCGGCTAAAGGCCTCGGAAGAAAACAAAAGTCAGCGGCTGCATCAACTGAATGAAGAAGAAAAAAAAGATACCGGCCGCATTGCCGCTCTGCAGGAAAAGCTCGATCAATTAAGAGCGCGGGAACAATCCATAAGAAATGAGTTGGAAAAGAACAGCAAAGAGCTGGCCGACTCGACTAAGAAATATGAAGAAATCAGGCGCTCCATCGAAGGTTTGCAGCGGGCTGACCTGGGAGATAAAAATCGTATCGAGGTTCTCGAAAACAAAGCCGGAATGATCCGGCAGCTTTTAGAGAGTTATCAGGATTATCCCGGCGGTGTAAAATTTCTCGCCACAATCAAGGACGAACGCTTTTCATCACACGGTGCGGTCGCAAATGTTATTCGTGTTCAACAGCAGCACCGGGCCGCTGTTGCAGCGGCGCTGGGTGAATTCGCCACATTTCTCATTGTTGAAAATTCCGCCCAGGCTTTTTCCGGTATCGGCCTTTTGAAACAGGATCGAAAAGGAATTGTTGCCTTTTTGCCCTTGCAAAAACTATCGCATATTCGTCCCGATCACCCGGCGATTCAGGACCTGGGAATTGTCGGCTGGGCGAACGAAATTGTCCAGACCGACGAAAAGTTCAAACCGGTTATCGATGTCGCTCTTGGTTCTTATCTCATTGTCCAGGATTTGGAGACGGCAAACAGAGTTCGGGAAATGCTGGATGACAAACCCGTCAATCTCGTCACATTAAGTGGTGAAGTATTGGGGTTTTCTGGTATTATCCGCGGCGGCAGTTCCGGCAAGCGCCAGTCGGAAATCGTTGGCCGGCAGGAACAACTGGATGCGCTCGTTAAAGAGATCGATGAGATTAATGATAATGTAAATAAACGGCGCCTGACAATGGCTCAGCGTGAGGAAGAAGCACTAAACTACAAAACAAGAGCGCAAGTCCTCACTTTGGAAACGAAAAATCAGCAAGAAGCGCTTTCAAACATTCGATTGGAACTGGGCCGCGCGACGTTTGAAGAACAATCCCTCTCCGAGGCGCGTAAAAAGCGAAAAGAAGAACGGGATAAAATTCTCGGCGAAATCAACCTTCTGGGGCGGAATCTGGAATTGCAAAGTTCCGATACGGAAGAAATGCAGAAGAAGCGACAGCAACTGGCCGGGCAACGTGAATCGCTGAACAAAGAACTGGAGACTCTCGAAAAACAAAGCACGGCTGCCAATGAAAAAGTTCAATCAGTTCAGGTCAATGTGGCTAAACTTCAAAGTGAATTCGAGGCCTTGCAGCGAGAGAGCGATTCGCTACGTTCCCAAATGAATGAAACGACGCGAATGATTGATTTGCGCAGCCTCGAAGCAAAAAAGACAAAGGAAGAAATTCAGGAACTAACAGCAGTAAACGAATCGTATAATCAACAGATTCAGGAATTGTCGCAAAAGCGCGATACATTAAAAGCCCTGATAGAAAATTTAAAAGAAGAACAATACCAGGCTAATGTAAAGGCCAACGAACAGGAAAAATTAATTCGCTCTGCCAGAGGTAAGTCGGAAGAATTGTCCGAATCCGTGCATCACCTGGAATTGCGGGCATCGGAATTAAAAATGCAAAAAGAAAATCTCAAAGCCCGGATGCTTAAAGAATTTGAATATACAATAGAGCGTCAACCGCTGGACACTGAATTTGATTGGGAAGAAGCAAAACAAAAAACCGAGCAGTTGTACGAAAGCCTCAAACGAGTCGGACCCGTCAATTTGCTTGCACTGAAAGAATATGAGCAGGAACGCGAGCGATTCGACTTTTTGCAAACCCAGCGAGAAGATTTATTCAAGGCTCGCCGCGACCTGACCAATACGATCGATATTATCAATGATACGGCGCGGGAAAAGTTTCTGGAAACATTTGAGGCAGTGCAGAAAAACTTTGTCCAGGTTTTTAAATCCTTTTTTGAAGGTGGGAGAGCAAGTATCGTTCTCCGGGAAGGCAACGATCCTTTGGAAGGGGATATTGATATCTATGCTACACCGGGAGGAAAGCGCCTATCTTCATTGCAACTCCTTTCCGGTGGAGAAAAGTCTTTAACAGCAATCTCTCTGCTTTTCGCAATTTACCTGGTCAAGCCCAGCCCGTTTTGCATTTTTGACGAGGTCGACGCTCCCCTGGATGATCGCAATGTCGAACGATTTACCAAAGCTCTGAAAGACTTTTCTCAAAACACACAATTTCTTGTTGTAACTCATAATAAATTAACTATGCAAGCCGCAGATCAACTTTACGGTGTGACGATGGAAGAAGAAGGCGTGTCAAAAGTCGTTTCTGTAAAATTTGATTCAGCTATGAAAATGGAAAAAACTGCTCCGGCTGAGGTAGCTGAATGATTAAGGAGGAATACTCCATGCCAAGGAAGAAAAAATTAACGCATTTAATATTCACCGTGCTTTTGCTGAGTCTCTGCACTCTGCCGGTTGTGGGTTTATTTGCTCAGCAAAAGAACACGCAGAAAGAAAAAGATCTGAAATTCTCAATCGACTGGAATCGCTTTCGTTATTCAGACAGCCTGACTTTTCTGGAATATTCAATTTCGTTGTATCGGGACTTGTTGAAATTTGTGCCTTTTGAAAATGAATATCGTGCGGAATTTCAGGTAACTGCCGCTTTGATGCAGGGGGATTCCGTTGTGAACAGCAAACAATGGAAGAATATGTCATCAGTGGACAGCCTTGCTGCAATAACAGGGACGCAGCGACTCTTTAGTGTCAATAATTTTATTGTTCCGGCAGGTAAGTATCAAATGGATTTAAAGGTTGTTGATACGAATTCAGAGAAAGAAAAATCATACAGATTTCCCATTGTTGTGAAAAGTTTCCCCGGCGGGGAACTGCGTGTCAGCGATTTGCAACTATCCACCAAAATTCAGCGTGACACAACAAACAATATGCTGGTAAAAAACGGATACCGTATTTATCCCAACCCAACGAGATTATACGGCATTGGACTGCCAATCCTGTATTGTTATTCAGAGATTTATAATCTGGCCCCTGCAACCAGCGATTCCGGCGCCTACTATGAGGTTAACTACAAAATTCTGAATGCCGATGGCCAGGTTGCAAAAACTTTTCCTGCCAAGCGACATAAAAAGCCCGGCGATTCTTCGGTAGAAGTAAAGGGAGTTAATGTTGTGACCCTGGTCTCCGGTGCTTACAGTATTTTGATGGAAGTGAAAGATTTTGAAACAGGCCAAACCACTCAGGATCGGCAAAAGTTTTTCGTCTATCGTGAAGGGGATTATGCCGAAGGTGGCGCTGCGTTTAAGAAACAAGAAGAGATGAAAGGTAATGGAAGTCCTGGTGTCGATGCCGCACGGTATGATGTGATGACGGAAAAAGAATTGGACGAGGAATTCAACTATTGCCGCTATATTTCAGCAAAAGCTGAGAAAAAGACCTACAAGAAATTAACGCTCGAGGGAAAGAGAAAATATATCAAGGAATTTTGGGCGAAACGCGATCCTCATCCCAATACCCCAACAAATGATTACAAAAGAAAATATCTTGGTCTGGTTCAGTACGCCAATCAGGCTTTCAGGGGCAATTTTCGCAAAGGCTGGCGTACAGATCGCGGCAGGATTATTCTTATTTATGGCCGACCCGATGAGGTGGAGAGATTTCCGTTCAGCAATGAACACAAGGCATACGAAATCTGGCACTATTTCAGCGTTCAGGGCGGAGTAGATTTTATTTTCGTGGATCGCCGCGACATGGGAGAATATGAACTCGTTCATTCCACTGCGCGTGGTGAATTGTACGACACCGATTGGACGCGCTGGATAGACCCGAATCGGTGATTGACAAATAATAAAGTATTTGATCAGGATGCAATAAACTAGGGAGAGCATCGATGCAGAGAGTACTGGCAGTCATCCTTGGTGGTGGACGTGGTACCAGACTGATTCCACTGACGAAACTTCGCGCCAAACCGGCTGTGCCAATTGCCGGAAAATACCGGCTCATCGACATTCCTGTAAGTAATTGTATCAATTCAAACATCAAGAAAGTGTATGTTTTAACGCAATTCAATTCAGCCTCGCTGAATCGACACATCGGGATAACATACAATTTCTCTCCTTTTTCTGCGGGCTTTGTTGAAGTGCTGGCCGCACAGCAAACTCCGATAGGCGAGGACTGGTTCCAGGGCACTGCGGATGCTGTTCGAAAATATCTTGTAATGATCGAAGAAACCGATGTTGATGATGTCCTCATCCTTTCCGGTGATCATCTCTACCGCATGGATTACCGGCCTTATATTGAACTGCATCGAAAAAAGAAAGCCGATATCACCATTTCCGTCATTCCTGTCGAAAAATCAAAAGCATCTTCCTTCGGTCTTGTAAAGATCGATGATGAAGGCCGGGTTGTAAAATTTGCAGAGAAACCCACCGGCGAAAAGCTTAACAAGATGGCTGTGGACACATCAAGTTTGGGACTGGATAAAAAAGAAGCGGCACGGTTTCCATACATCGCATCGATGGGCATCTATGTATTCAAAAAACAAGTACTGATTGATCTCCTTAAGAAAAACCGGGCACAAGATGATTTTGGCAAGCAGGTTCTTCCCAGCGCAATTAATCATTTCCAAGTTCAGTCCTATCTTTTTCATGATTATTGGGAAGACATCGGAACCATCGAAGCTTTTTATCATGCAAACATGGCGCTTGTCAAATATCCGAACCCTTCCTTTAGCTTTTATCACCCAGAGTCCCCGATTTATACTCATCAACGCTTTTTGCCTCCCTGCAAACTGGTGAACAATGAAATCGTCGAATCCATGCTGTGCGAAGGCTGCGTTATCGAAAGAGCGACGATCCGCCGTTCGATTATCGGCATCCGCTCTATCATTTCGGAGGGTGTCGTCATTGAAGATTCGCTCATTATGGGAAGCGATTTTTTCAAACCGCATGACAAACGAATGGAAGATTTAAGCAAGGGTAAAATTCCCATAGGAATTGGCAGAAATTCCGTTATTAAAAATGCGATCATTGATAAAAACGCCCGCATTGGGCAGAATGTCAGGATTGTAAATCAGGATGGGGTGCAAGAAGGAGGAAATGAAAAGGATGGCTTCCTGATTCGTGATGGAATTGTTGTTGTAATGAAAAACGCGGTAATCAAAGATAATACCATTATATAGAATCAAGTGTCATCAGCTACTTCACATCTTATCCTAGTCGTGATATTCTAATTGCAACTGTAAACCGGATTGACTATCTTTTGACTTGGAATTTTGCTCACATTAATAATGTACGATCTATGTTCTAATCCAACATTTTATATTTAAGTAAGGAGGAATTCATCCAAATGAAAAAACGTATCATAAACATCGGTGGTGAAAATGTTGAAATTCCGGCATTTGATAACCGCCTCATTATTTACATTGTCATTGGCATTGCAGTGCTGTGGCTTATTTTTTCCGCTACTTACACTGTGAATACTGATGAAGTCGGGGTGATCCAGCGCTTTGGTGCTTATGTGCGCACCACGCAGCCGGGTCTGCATTTCAAACTTCCGTGGGGAATTGAGACGGCTAAAAAAGTAAAGACACAGCGCGTCTTTAAACAGGAATTCGGTTTCCGCACTGCCAAGGCCGGCATCAGAACGGAATATGTTCGCGGAAACTTTGAGTCCGAATCTTTGATGTTAACCGGAGACCTGAACTCTGCCTTGGTTGAGTGGATCGTACAATATCGCATCCAAAATCCGGTGGATTATTTATTCAAAGTGCGTGATGTTGAAGCAACAATTCGCTATGTGTCCGAAGCTGTTATGCGCCAGGTTGTAGGGGATAACAGTGTGGATGAGGTCATTATTCTCCGCAGAAAAGATATTGCCCTGGAAGCCACAAAATTGATGCAAGTACTGTTGGACGAGTATGAGACGGGCGTTAAAATCGTAACGGTTAATTTGCAGGATGTGAACCCGCCTGTTCCTGTTCAGGCAGCTTTTAACGAAGTGAATGAAGCCAGGCAGGAAAAGGAAAAAATTATTAACCAGGCCTGGGAAGCGTATAACAATGCCATTCCAAAAGCCAAGGGCCAGGCAGAGCAGGTGATTCTCGAGGCTGAAGGGTATGCCACCAACAGGGTGAACCGTTCCCAAGGTGATGCGGAAAGGTTCCTGGCTGTTTGGCATGCATATTCAAAAGCCAAAGATGTTACCAGACGCCGCCTGTATCTCGAAATGATGAATGACGTTTTGCCCAAGATCAAATCCAAAGTTATTATTGACGACAAGGTACGGTCATTCCTGCCCCTGTTGCAGCTTAACGGAAAGGAGGTGGGAAAATGACACAGAAAAATAAACTCTATCTTTATGGTTTTCTCATCTTTCTGGCAATCATTGTTCTCTCGGATGCGTTTTATACAGTCGACCAAACCAAACAGGTGATCATTACCCAATTTGGTAATCCTGTAGGGAAGCCTGTGTTGACCGCCGGTCTTCATGTCAAACTTCCGTTTATTCAAAAAGCCACCTTTTTTGAAAAGCGAATCATGGAATGGGATGGAGATGCAAATCAAATTCCCACCAAAGATAAAAAATATATTCTTGTCAACACTTTCGCCCGCTGGCGAATTGCCGATCCGCTAAAATTTTACCAGAGCGTGAATAATGAACGAAGTGCTATGGGCCGTTTGGACGATATCATCGACGGTATAACGCGCGATTTTATTAGCGAGAACGTGCTCATCGAAGTGGTGAGAAACTCAAATCGCACCATGCTTTCATCATCCGAAGAGGAAGAAGACGCGGTAATCGAGGCGGATTCGCTGAAAATTAAACTGGGACGTACGGCCATTACCAGAGAAATATTAAAACTGGTACAGAAAAAAGTGCCGCAGTATGGCATCGCGGTCCTGGATATTCGCATCAAAAAGGTGAACTACATTGCCGAAGTTCGCCAGAAGGTTTACGATCGAATGGTTTCCGAACGAAAGCGAATTGCCCAGCTTTACCGCTCGCAGGGTCAGGGTAAAAGAGCCGAAATTACCGGGCAGATGGGTAAAGAATTGCAAAGAATAACATCCGAGGCCTACCGAAAGGCGCAGCAAATCCAAGGCGATGCGGATGCCACGGCAACATCAATTTATGCAAATGCATATTCAAAAGATCCAGAGTTCTATTCTTTTCTGAAAACGCTGGACACCTACCGCAAAACCATCGATTCGACCAGCACTTTGATTTTGAGCACGGATTCGGATTATATGAAATATTTAAAGAACATCAAATAAAGTTGCTGTTTTAAAGAAAAACCCCGGCAGACGCGTGAATGCGGCTCGCCGGGGTTTTATTCTTGGGAAATCCTCTAAAAAGCAAAAACATCGATTTTTTTTCAAGATTAAACAAGGGGTTGCAACCCCTTGTTCCACGTGCACGGAATCTCTCGCTCCGACGATCTTCGTCGGAGTGTATCTCTGACGCTCCGCGTCCGGTAGACGGCCTGTAACGCAAAGCGTCCCGCCTTGCGCCTGACTTTGAGCAACGGAACGAGGAATCGCAGTTTATCGACTAGACATCCCCTTCCATCTCAAAAATTTCTCCCTTGAGATATTTCCCCCACACATTCTCAAACCAGGACTCCTCTTGCGGAATCGGGCGATGCGGTTTCCACTTTGATTCAAATTTATCGTTTTTGCCAAGAACTGTTTCCAGTACAACATTTCGCAGTTCAGCGTTCTCCGGCTTGTAGCGCCAGGTATCCCCCAGGGAATCTAAAACGGTTTGACCGCTGTCATCCATAACCAGGTAGGAACCGCGGCTGCCGCCGCCCTTTGCCAGGTAAGCGCGGATGGCTTCGAGATAGGCAGCGTGCGCCAGCACGAGATGCCGGTTTTGCAAAACGAATGGTAATTGCTCTCTGCTTGCAATGTGCTGCTCGTTAAAGCGCGCTATCTGTCCGTATGCTTCATCGAGCGCCTTTTCCACTTTTTCAATCTCGCGAATGTGCGACCCGTAATTCGTCATTCTTTGCTGAAATTCTTCGCGATAAGAGGCGGCACTGTTTGTCGGGTCAATTTTTCCGGAAAAAGTTTTTATGATATGAAACAGTTCATCGCCCTTTTGCAATGCAGCCTTTTCAAATTGCTCCCTGCTCACGTGATCATCTTTCGGCCCTTTGGCAATGCGCTGCGCTGCGCGCAATGAACCCACCTGTCCGGAGTTGAGCGCAGACCCGCCGGGCCGGTAAACGCCGTGACTGCCATTCACTTCGCCCACAGGAAAGAGATGGCGAATATTGGATTCCCACCACAACGTTCCTGCAAGGCCGCCGTTGTTATGCTGGGCGCATACCGCCACTTCAAGCGGCTCCTGCCAAAGGTCGATGCCGTTTTTGGCATAAAGCTCTATGGCCAACGGATTCATCTTTTGCAAACGTTCTATGGGCGTGCCGAAAAGAGCGTCCGAATTTTTCAGATAGTTAAAAGCCTCCGGCTCAAGATCATTGAAAGAAAATGAACCGCCGAGCGGATTTTGGCGAAAGTCCATAAATACATGGCGACCTTTAACTACAGTCTCGATGTATACGAGAACATCGATGAGTGAAGACCCAAAATCCGGGATTTTACGCGGATCGAACGGCCACTGATAACCTTTCAGAAAAATATCCGTCATCAGCTTGCCAGGCGACGGAAAGTATTCGTTCAGGAATTCGCGTTCGTCGCTGCCGTCCCGGTTGGTGCTGATATAGCGCGGCAGTACCTGCTGGTATAAGTGCCGGAAACATTCCAGCGAAATTTTGTCGATGCCAGGCCATATTGCGATTCCGTTAAGTTGCGGGCCACAGCGCCAACTTCGAGCGCCAGACCGATTGCCCCGATTTGCACCAGCGGATAGACTGAAGTTTTGTACAAACCGCCGGGACCGCCCACACCAAAAACGATGTTATCCGCCCTGAAAAAACAAAGCCCAAAGGTTTCATCATCCAATTTGGATTTGTCCAGCGCAATGAGGCCGACAGCCCGCTCTCCATCCGCGAGAAGGGCAACAACATCATATTCATCGAAAATGCGAACATTTTTCTTTTTCACTTCATCGTAGAGGCGCTGGAACATTTGGCTTGAGGTCCACGGCCCGGCCGAGGTTGCGCGCTGTCGGGGATCGTGATCGGTTTTATAGCCCACAAATCCGCCAAATGCATTGTGTGGAAACTGCACTCCAATCTGAGCGAGATGAAAGAACTCTTGCGCGGACATGGTTGCCTCGATGAGCGCCAGATCGCCGTGCATGGAGCCGCCGTTATAGAGCGACTCGGCCATATCATAAGGCGAGTCCGGTTCCTTGCCGCTGACAGATAATTTGTAATATGTTTGTTTATCCGAGCCGGTGTTGTTGGAAGTACCGCCGCCGATTTTTTCCGTAACAATAGCAATGTCCGTGTGTCCAAACGAAACCAGGTGGTCGGCACAATTCAAAGAAGCCGCGCCGCTGCCGACGATCACCGTGTCCAGTTCGTAACAAGGGAACTCGAGTCCCTTAATAGTAATTGATGTTTTCTCCATTCAAAACTCCATTCATTAAAAAATCCTTCCGGTCTCCGGTTTCCATTCTCCGTTTATAATCTTGGCAAATGAAAACCACCATCCACATTTATCACTTCTCCGGTAGAATAGGCAAGATAGCCGAGCGCCATGGCTAAAACAGCCCGCGCGATGTCGTCCGGCTTGCCCCATCGTTTTATCGGCAACAAGCCTTCCTCTATTAACTTGTCATATTTCTCTCTGACGACATGGGTCATGTCCGTGGCAATAATACCCGGCCT
>JAADGR010000218.1:10681-11022 GCA_013152225.1 Calditrichota bacterium | reverse complement strand
GAAAAATTCAGATATACTTTCATATTAAGCGATTTGGCAGTTTGGATGGCATGTTTAACCATGTCAAGGTATTCATCGGAAAGGTATTTTATGTTCCCTTTTTCATAAACACTGTACGCAGCACTGGTAATTAAAACACCCCCCAAACCCTTTTCATGCATTTGTTCAAGCTCCCAGGTAATTTCCTTCCTGGTCACCGCACTACCCGGCCACCACCAATAGGTGTACGGCCGGCAATCCATGGGTGGATTGCGAAAGTTGGTTTCTAATCCCCGGAGATTTTTGCCATACAGCGTGTTTGCCGGTGAGAGTGTCAGGATGGTATTTGCTAAAATAAATCC
>JAADGR010000218.1:0-10588 GCA_013152225.1 Calditrichota bacterium | reverse complement strand
GCTGATGGCAGTTTAAAAAAAAGGGCAGAGCTTTAGTCTCTGCCCTTCGTGTAACTTTTTGAAAATTGCAGGTAAGAAGCCCTTATTTCAAAAGGGTCATCCTTTTAGATGAATTGAAATGGCTCGAGGACATTTTGTAAAAGTATGTTCCTGATGGAACGCTATTGCCCATATTATCAGTGCCATCCCATGTAGCATGGTATGTTCCGGCCGTCATTTGGCGATCGACCAGAGTCTTTACTTTCTGACCAAGCGAATTGAACACTGCGAGAGAAACATGATTGGAAACCGGAATCGCGTATTCAATTTCCGTCGTAGGATTGAAAGGATTAGGATAGTTATCACCTAATTCGTAGGATTGAGGTACTACTGTTGGGTTACCGTTAACATCTGTAATACCTGTACCTTCGTTCAGACAGAAAATAACTTCATCAATCGAGTATCTTTGATGATCTTTCTTGACGTTATTATAATCCGGATCCCATTTGCAATCAGGAGAAGTTGCATAATCAGCCATCCATTGGGTATTCATTGCGCCGCCATCATCCGTGGGGTATGATGCCCAAGTCAGAGTTCTTAATTCGCTCGTATGAAACGAGTTCTCGCCATTTGGAGTCACGTCACTTTCGGTTCCTTCCATTACATAGCTGTAAGGCACTGTAGCTGTAACAACGGCCTGATCCTTTTCTTCCAGGAAAGTCCATGGGATAGAAACAAATTGCCAGGTATCATTAAATGTATCCAGACGTTGCGCATAAAATTCACCAAACTCATCTTGTGCAATGAAGGTTTCGCCTTCTATACGGACAGTTGTTGAATGTTCTTTCCCGCCGCCGAAATTGGCATCTTCTTTATCAAGTACATAGAACCACAAAGGCGGTGTACCTTCGGGGGCTTTAATCCAAAATGTTACGCGTTCGGTGGCCGAAGCATCCAGGGGTTGGTCCCAACCGGGTGCAGCATCATTACGTCGCATATCCATCCAAAGGTTCGGGCCGGGAATTTGATTCATAACAAAATCGACACAATATGGTCCAGCTGCCGGTTCAGGATCATTGTCCGTAATTTTCATGTAATCACATCTTTCTTTGTTTACACACCAGCGGATTACATAAAAAGTGGCGGGATCACTCTTTGTTCCATAACGAGTAGGATTGCCTAAATCGTTGATTTGGCCGGGATCCGGATCCATCATCTCATCGCACCAAATTCTCATTTCAGTAACTCCTGAAAACGCAAATGATGCTGTTAACAAAACGACCAGCATAGAAAGAATTAATTTTGCTTTCATGTCTTCACTCCTAATATTTTAGCCTTATTTTTACAGCTTGGATTTTTTAAGACAAATTCCTAAAAGATCGAACTTGTTGTCTGGTTATTTTTGACTCATTTTTACAGCATAATCTTTTGTGCCGATATCACCTCCTTAAATTTTTTGGTCTGCTTACCTTCTTAATGTTGAGTGTTCTGTGCCGATATCACCTCCTTTCTTGAAAAGTTACCGGTATTTAAAAGTCGGCAGCATCTCATTTAATACGCTACGGTTTCTTGTTATAAATTTTCCTTATTTCAGCAATAACATTTTACGACTTTTTACAGTCGATCCCGCCTGAAGCCGGTATACATAGATGCCGCTTGGCAAGTTATCTGCAACCCAGTGTATCTTATAGCTTCCGGCCTTTTGCATTTTGTCAACCAACACAGCGACTTCACATCCCAAAATATCATAAACAGCCAGTTTAACCCGTCCTTTTGCCGCAAGGTGATATTTAATGTTTGTGTCCGGGTTGAATGGGTTGGGGTAATTCGCTTCAAGATTATATCGAGACGGCAATGCTGCACCCACGTTATTTACCTTTGCTATTTCACCTGTTTTAAACAAAACACCTCCTCCCGGTAAAAAACTGTAGTTAAGTACAGCGCCGCCGGTTGTGTTCTGATAGTTTACATTTTGCCATTCCTCAGTATTAGTGTTGAATGCTTCAAGTTGACTGAACGACCGGCTAAAACGAATCGTTGCCGTAACGCGATTATCATAGTCTTTGTTCATTAGCATCACATAATCTGCATCCTTTTCATCTTTAAAAAGCCCTATAACAAGATCGGCGTTTGCGGAAACTGATTTTATCAGTGCGTTATTGGGGAGTGCCACTCCCCCCATCGGAATACTGCCGGAATGATATACGGCCTTTGAGTCTAACTTTAACATGACAGGACCAAGACTATTAATCTCGGCATTCAATTTTTGGATTGAAGCATAGAGCTCGTCACGTTTTGGCGATCCTGTAACACCCCAATTGCTATTCCAGTGAAACCAGACTATGCCCTTGGCACCATAGGCCAATGAACTGTAAACCAACCATCGATGTTCACCTGCGGTGGGGATTCGCCAATTGCCAACTGTCCAGCCGATGGCTTGAATGATATTGCAAAAAGGAATATCGTATTTCAACGCCCACTTTCTAATGATTCCCAGATTATAGAAATATTCAGGACCGTCGTGATCATTGAAGAAATGGTAGTGATCATAACTAAGCAATTCCGGTTTTACAATATCAAGAAACTGCTCCACGTATTTTTCATAATTTCGAGTGCCTGTTTGTCCCACACTGGCATAGCTGGGAAAGAGGTTGATATAACTTAATCTGGTCGGATCTTTCTCGTGAAGATAGGATACCACTTTTGCAAGATTAGGAAAAGCCTGCGTACTTGGCTCGTCAGTTATATAATAGCCACAAACTGCCTGGTTCTCTTTAAAGGATTCAATCATGCCGTCCAATTTTTGCAGGTCGGCAGGTGTCAGTTCGTCAGACGGAAGACTGTTTGGCGCCCGCAAATATTTGTTTTCCCCTAACAGTCCACCGGCCTGCGGCATGCACCTTAGATTATACTTTTCCGGCCATACAACAGCCGTCTCATCCGGGGGAATCCATAATACCATTGGAAAATTTGCGTTGGAATAGTATTGATAAGACTCATCCGTCAACGAAGGCGGAGACCATGCGCTTAGGAAAAAATTATCAAGTGTCCAGAATTGATCTACAACATGAGCATCAAATGTGGACTTTAATGTGTCTCCATTTCCCGGTAACAGCAAGAGCTTTAGATTATAATGACCGGTCGTGTTGGAATTGATCGTCCAGTGCAGCGTATCTTCTTCGCCGGCAGCCAACTCTCTAATTTGAAGCCTGTCTCCGGAAGTAAGGTTAACTTTTTCAGGAAAAAGCAAGTTGGCAGTAAAGGAGCCGGTCTTATCACCGGTATTTTGGATGGTACTCATTAACGGGATCGGTTGTCCTTGCTTCAGCACAGTTCTAAGAGGCTTGAAATCCTTAAATTCATATCTTGGACCCAACGAGACTACTCTGATGTAATCGATCTCAATCTGAGTTCCTGTCTCTCCATTTATATAAAATTTGGGAAAACTTTTAATGTGGCCTGTCCATTTATTGCTACTGTGAACCAAAAGTTCATATTCATGAAAGGAACTGTCTCCCACAACCGGAAAAATCATATAATCAGAGATATTGGAATCAGTCTTCCAATATAGTTTCCCCCGTGTTGCTCCGATAGCCAGCATCCTTATATGGATAAACCAGTAATCAGATGCTATAATATCACACTCGGGACCAAAAAAAGCAGCATTGACACCGGTCACCTTGGCCTTTAAAGTGCCGCCTGAAACTGTCAAGTCGGACAGGGAACGATAGGCTTGCCATCCTTCAGCATTTCCGTCATCGTTAAATTCCCAGCTTTTACCTATTTGCTGAGACATCAGCGTATTAACTGAAAGGAAGAAAATAAAAAATATAGTTATTTGCATTGTTTTGCTCATGGTATTCCAACTTTTTATTTGTATCTCTTTTCCAGCCTACTGGAACGAACAACCACAAATTTGCCGACTTTAGTACCCATCTCGCTTTCCACATAAAAAACATACACGCCGGAAAAAATAAGCTGGTTGTCCTGAGTGATCTGGTTCCAAGACTCTTCCGTTGTACCGTTGTTGTGTTCTATTGTCCTGACCAAATCACCGGTGACCGTAAATATTTTAATAGTGCATTTTAAAGGCAAATTGATAAACAGTAATTTATTTTGCTCTCCCGGCCAATTGTACTTTATCGACTTGTCGTGAAACGGATTGGGAACCACTTTGATGTTATTCAAATCGGATGTCGGTTTGCTGCTCATAAACGGGTGTACCGGGTTATCTTTCAGCATCATGTTCCAGTACTTGCCGGATTCCAATGATCGCCCGGGCTGCTCCCAGTCCTGAGAACCGTCATCGAAAGCCGTCACATAATAGTAATAGGCAAATCCTCTCTGAACGCTCTTGTCGACATAACTTGTTGCCACCGGTATTCCGCTGTTGCCGCCACATTCCCATATCTTTTGGAAGGTGGTATCATTTCGTCCCACTGCCCGGTAAACGCGGTAGCCGGCAAAATCGACAACGCCGGTATCATGATCCGGTATTTGTGAAACGTCGCTCCATTCGAGGATCACACTTTTTTCGCCGGCGGTTACCGTTAAATCCGGCGGGGGAGGAGGTTCCGGGGCGTCATAGGGAGAGCGTCCGTTTTCTATATTTCTGAAATATCTTCTTGTCGCCTGACTGTAATACTTGAACAGTGAATCTCGTCCTGTAGCTACCAGGCGGTTTTTTTCTTCGTCGGTGATGCCGTCGCCGCCTTTCCAATGCGTCCACCAGGAAAGTCCTATCGAGTTACACATATCATAGTTTATTCCATTTACACAAAAAAGCATTGTGAAATGAACATCGCTGCCAAAAGGCATTTCATAGGGGCCAATGCAAACATAAGGATTTGGACGGGCAACATTTATCGGGTCGTTGGGTTCGGTAAAACCCATTTCCTGGGGACTGTCCAAATGACTGCCGCCATAAAAAAAGTTATAAGCTTCCTCTGTTGAGGAAAAACTTACTGTTCCGGGTCGCCAGACTGTTGTGAAGGGCTGGGATAAATCGTTGCTTTCGTCATCAACACTTTTATCTGCGTGAAGAATCCCCATGCCGAAATATTGCGGTGATAAAATTCTTCCCATTCCCGGGCTCTGTTCCATAAATCCTATATTTAAATCGGGATCGCCTGTATCGTCCCAGCCCGGAGATTTATTATTATCACCATCCCACACCATAAATACCCGCAGGGAATCGGCATTTGCATCACCATTTGGGTGAAGCGGCGTACCGTTACCGATATAATCCAAGTAATTTTCTCCATAGTATTCCACCCAATCGTCGCTAAAACCTTCTGTGCCTGTATCCGGCGGTTGCCAAACACCTTCGGCGCTGAGGAACGGCAGCACAGCGTAATTAAAACAGACGCTGTGCAGAAATTGGTTTTTTAATTCAGCCGTATTTTCAGTTCGGTTAACATTCCCGCTGTTTTTGACTAGAAAATCTGTATACAAATAGCTGTCGAAGGGATAAGCGGCATAAGAATAATAAGTTTGTTCAGCTGTTAGTCCTACATCATACGACCATTTTATGTACATTATTGCATCGCTGATAAGGTTTGGGTCAAGTTCATCATATTTCTGTCGGGGCGGCTGTACTTCGCCATCAACAATTAGGGTTGGCGGCGGTTGACGCAGCACAACTTTAAATTCATGCCCAATGCAGCCAAAACGGCCGCCGGGAGGATGAACCATCAGGCTGCCGCCGACTCCGCCAACAACGTAGGAATAAAACTTTTTTCTCCAATCTGTCCAATCTTTTAATCCATAACCAAGTCCGCACTCTCGATTGGTTCCGTTCATTAAATGGTTCTCGCCGGTGTTCTTAACCCGCCAGTGATTACCGGGCCAGGTAAACGATGCTTGCCACCCGCCGCTGGGAATATCTTCATCTTCATGCCACATTTCGCCGATGCGCAGATACTTTCGACCTGTAACGTGCTGCGCAAAAATGACGTTTGCGTCCAGCAATGTGATAAAAATACAAAATAAAATAATCGTGACTATTTGTTTGATCATTATTTATATCTATTCTCCAATCTGCTGGAACGTACAACTACAAATTTACCGACTTTGTTACCCATCTCGCTTTCTACATAAAAAATATACACTCCGGAGAAAATAAGCTGGTTGTCCTGGGTGATTTGATTCCAGGATTCTTCCGTTGTGCCGTTGTCGTGTTCTATCGTCTTGACCAAATCACCGGTAACCGTAAATATTTTAATGGTACATTTTAACGGCAAATTGATGAATAATAACTTGTTTTGTTCCCCCGGCCAGTTATATTTTATCGACTTGTCATGAAAGGGGTTGGGCACGACCTTGATATTATTTAAATCGGAGCTCGGCTGGTTGCTCATAAAAGGATGTACCGGTTTATTCTTCACCATCATGTTCCAGTATTTTCCCGATTCCAGTGATCGACCCGGTTGTTCCCAATTCTGAGAACCGTCATCATACGCCGTTACATAGTAAAAATAGGGGAATCCTCTTTTTACACCGGTATCCACATAGTGTGTTGTAACCGGCACTCCGCTGGACCCACCGCATTCAAATATCTTTTGAAATGTCGTATCATTACGACCCACAGCCCGGTAAACGCGATAACCTGCAAAATCGATAACTCCGGTATCGTGGTCGGGAATTTGGGAAACATCACTCCAGTCCAAAATCACAGACTTTTCAGCAGATGTCACTGTCAAATCGGGTGGGGGAGGAGCTTCCGGAGCGTCAAATGGGTTGCGGCCGTTCTCGATGTTTCGGAAATAACGTTTGGTCGCCTGGCTGAAATACTTGAATAAAGAATCCCTGCCTGTGGCGACCCACCAATTCTTTTCTTCGTCGGTCATACCTTTCCCACCCTTCCAGTGCGTCCACCAGGACAAACCGACGGAGGTACATAAATCGTAGTTAATGCCGTTAACCGCAAAAAGCATGGTAAAATGAACATCGCTGCCAAAGGGCATTTCATAAGGGCCAATGCCGACATAAGGATTAGGACGAGCAACGTTAACCGGATCGTTTGGCTCGGTAAAGCCCATTTCTTGCGGACTGTCCATGTGCCGCTCAGTAAAAAAGTATTTGTAGGCTTCTTCGTTACTGGAAAATCGTTTTGTACCTGGTCGCCATACGGTTGAGAATGGCTGGGAAAGATCATTTGTTTCATCCTCGGCACTTTTGTCGGCGTGAAGAATTCCCATGCCAAAATATTGCGGCGATAGTATTCGACCCATCCCCGGACTCGGCTGGATAAAGTTTAAATTCATATCCGGGTCGCCTGTATCGTCACAGCAGGGATTTTTGTTGTTGTTGCCGTCCCATGCAAGAAATACTCGCAGCGAATCGGCATTTGGGTCACCGTTTGGATGGAGTGGTGTGCCTGAGCCGATATAATCCAGGTAATTTTCACCGTAATATTCAACCCAATCGTCGTTTCGGCCCTCCCAAACGGCTAAATTTTGGTTTGCCCCTTCATAGCTTACGTGAGTTTGTACCATAAAATTAAAGCACACATCGTGCAACACCTGGCCCGGTAATTCTGCTGTTGCTTCGGTGCGATTGACATTTCCGCTATTGGTGAGGTTGAAATCCACGTACATGTACATGTCGAAGGGATAGCTGGCATAGGCATAATATGTTTCCTCACCGGTAATACCGACATCCATTGACCATCTGACATAGAGCTTTGCATCGCTGATCAAATTTGGATCTAATTCATCATACGTCTGCCGGGGAGGCTGAACTTCTCCATCTACAATCAAAGTCGGTGGGGGCTGCCGAAGCACAAGTTTAAATTTATGGCCAACGTTTCCCCAACGAGCTCCTGCCGGCTGAACCAAGTTGCTTGGATTAACACCCCCGACCACATAGGAATAATATTTATTTCTCCAATCTTTCCAGTCTTTCATGCCGTAGCTTAATCCTCCCTGCCGCACCGTTCCGTTCATCAGGCGATCTTCTCCAGGTATTCTTGTTCTGTAGTGATTGCCCGGCCAGGCGAAACAATCTTCCCACCCCATGCTTGGTATGTCTTCTTCTTCTGTCCACAATTCTCCGACAGACAGAAACTTTTTGCCTGTAACATGCTGCGCAAGAACTCGGTTTGCGCTTAACGGAAAAATTGCAAGGAAGGATAATAGAATAAGTGAGTTATACTTGTTCATTATTTATACCTATTCTCCAATCTACTGGAACGTACAACTACAAATTTACCAACTTGATTGCCCTCGTCACTTTCAACATAAAAGATATACACTCCTGAAAAGATAAGCTGGTTGTCCTGGGTAATCTGGTTCCAGGACTCTTCCGTTGTGCCGTCGTTGTGTTCTATCGTTTTAACCAAGTCACCGGTGACTGTAAATATTTTAATAGTACACTTTAGCGGCAAATTGATAAACAATAGCTTGTTCTGCTCTCCGGGCCAGTTGTATTTTATCGATTTGTCGTGAAACGGATTGGGGACAACCTTGATGTTATTCAAATCTGCTGTCTGTTTGTTGCTCATAAACGGGTGCACCGGGTTATCTTTTAACATCATATTCCAGTACTTGCCGGATTCCAACGATCTCCCGGGCTGTTCCCAGTTCTGGCTGCCGTCATCAAAAGCTGTGACATAATAAAAGTATGCAAATCCTCTTTGGACGCTCTCGTCCACATAGCGTGTTGCCACCGGTATTCCGCTGTTGCCTCCGCATTCCCATATTTTTTGAAATGTGGTATCGTTTCGTCCCTGTGCGCGATACACCCGATATCCGGCAAAATCGATAACGCCGGTATCATGATCCGGTACTTGTGAAACATCGCTCCATTCAAGAATCACACTTTTTTCGCCGGAGGTTACCGTCAAATCCGGTGGGGGAGGAGATTCCGGCGCGTCAAAAGGGGATCGTCCGTTTTCTATGTTTCTGAAATAGCGTTTCGTCGCTTGGCTGAAATATTTGAATAATGAATCACGGCCGGTAGCAACTATCTGGTCTTTTTCTTCATCCGTCATGCCTGCACCGCCTTTCCAGTGCGTCCACCAGGAGAGTCCCGCCGAGTTGCACAGATCATAGTTTATGCCGTTTACTGCCGACAGCATAGTAAAATGAATATCGCTGCCGAACGGCATTTCGTACGGCCCAATGCTTACATAGAAATTAGGACGAGAAACATTGACGGGGTCGTCAGGATCGGTAAAACCCATTTCCTGGGGACTTGGCATGTGTTTTCCGGTAAAAAGATATTCGTATGCGTCCTGGTTGGAGGAGAAACTGTTCGTCCCGACCCTCCATGTTGTTGAGAAAGGTTGGGACAGATCGTTGCTTTCATCGTCAACACTTTTATCTGCATGAAGAATACCCAAGCCAAGGTACTGCGGTGATAAAAGTCGTCCCATGCCCGGGCTTTGTTCGAAGAAACCCGTGTTCATATCCGGGTCCCCGGTGTCATCCCAGTCGGATTTGCTGTTGTTACCGTCCCAGGCCATAAATACACGAAGCGAATCGGCATTCGGATCACCGTGCGGATGAAGCGGCGTACCGTTGCCTAAGAAATCCAGATAATTTTCACCATAGTATTCTACCCAATCATCAGTGCTGTTTTCGATTACCGATTTGGGAACTTGCTCTGCCCCTTCATGGCTTACCATTGGCAGAATTGCAAAATTGAAACACACCTGATGCAGAAATTGATTTTTTAACTCGGCTGTTTTTTCATTTCTGTTGACATTACCGGTATTTTTAATTGTAAAATCAATAAACATATAGCTATCGAACGGCGAACCGGCATAAGAATAAAAGGTTTCCTGCGCCGTCAGGCCGACATCAAACGACCATCTGATATAAAGTATTCCGTCACTTATTAAGTTTGGGTCGAGCTCATCGTAAGCTTGCCGCGGCGCCTGAACTTCGCCATCAACGATTAAAGTCGGCGGCGGTTGACGTAAAACAATTTTAAATTCATGTCCGGTACAACCAAAACGTCCCCCTGCCGGATGGTCCATAAGGCTTGAACCGACTCCGCCGACAACATAAGAATAAAAATTGTTTCTCCAATCTTTCCAGTCTTTCATTCCATAGCCAAGGCCGCATTCCCGTGCGGTTCCGTTCATCAAATCCATTGGTTTTTCTTCACCAACGGCGCGGTAATGATTTCCGGGCCAGACGAATGATCTGTGGAAACCTCCGCTGGGGATGTCTTCATCCTCATGCCACAATTCGCCAAGAGACAGAACTTTCCGACCTGTAATATGCTGCGCCGGAAGAGGCTTTCCATCCAAAAAAACGATCATTATGGCAAATATAACGATAGTGAGTTTTTGCTGGATCATCATTTGTACCTATTCTCCAATCGACTAGACCTCACAACTACAAATTTACCGATTTTATTACCCATCTCACTTTCAACATAAAAGATATACACTCCTGAAAAGATAAGCTGGTTGTCCTGGGTAATCTGGTTCCAGGACTCTTCCGTTGTACCGTTGTTGTGTTCTATTGTCTTTACCAAATCGCCGGTGGCCGTAAATATTTTAATAGTGCATTTTAAAGGCAAATTGATAAACAATAATTTGTTTTTTTCTCCGGGCCAGTTGTACTTTATCGATTTATCGTGAAACGGATTGGGAACA
>JAADGR010000036.1 GCA_013152225.1 Calditrichota bacterium | reverse complement strand
TTTGTGTAAATGAGCCGGTACTGATTAAAACCTTCCTCATCGATAAAAATAAATTTGAGTCCCTTGTTGCGATAATAACTCCATACCTCAAAAGGTTTTGAATCCTGAGACAGCGGGTGTCGTTCAATTTCATCAGGGATGCCGTATTTAATCATGATGCGGCCGCGATCAGTGAGCCAGCCTTTTTCATAGCCAGTGGTAAAACGGCTATTCGCCACCTGGATGCGCGTTCTGTAATTCAACCAGAACTCATTTTCAGGCGTGTTCAGATCGGGATCGCGGCTGTCCCAAAATTGAATCATATAGTTCCGCTTGCCTGTTTCATCCATCTGTTTCAATAAATCATATTCTGTCTTGGTCATAATATATTTTGTTTGACGAATATGCAGATTTAATTCCTGTGGTGTCAGGTTTTTGATAATTCTTGCGATAAGACTCAACTTTTTGGGAAGAGTAGTCAGCGCGATGTTGGCAAAAGAATTTTTGCTGGATAGTTCCTGACCGGATTTTTGATCGGTCACTTTTACCAATAGTTTATAAGTTGAATCCGGCAAACCCGCTGTTGAAATGGCTCCGATCTCAACGCTGGTCTGTCCCTGACTTTTTTTCAGTTTTTCAGGAAGGCTTCTTACAACATCGTTGTGCGAATTCAGAATTTTATATTCCACGAGGAATGTATCCCGGCTTGTGTTCGAATTTGTTTTCTGATAGATTTCATAGTAGAAAATGAGCATTGGGAGGCTGTTTCCATACACACGCGCGGGATTGGGCAGCAGCCGGATGCCGTTTTTGGTGAATTTGGATTGTGTCGAGTCTCTTTGTGCTTCACTGGCAAACTGAACAGAACTGAGAGAAAATTGTTTTTTGCTGAAATCCGGAGCGGTAAATTTAATCCAGGCCTTTCCCTGCACATGACTTGCCAATTCTTCGATCTTTAATGTTGCCTGATAAGTCCCCGGATCGCAAAGCAAATCAAATTGATCGGGAAGAAAACGCCCGCTGATTTCCTGGTTCATATCAGCAACGACCGGTATTATTTTTGTGTCCTGGTAAACTGTCTTGCCGGATTCATTGATCAAATGAACGGAGATTTGCAATGAATCTACCATTTGGCCCTGATCTTCGTGAAAGCCAAGTTGTTCCAGGGGAATTTGATAGTAAAACTCCTGATAAACATTTCCCAAGGAAGACTGGAAACTTGCCGTGTCAAAATAGAACTCTAATTCTCCCGAGCTTTTGACAGGGAGTTGATCTGCAATCAGAAAACCGGGAATTATTGCGAGAGAGAGAAACAAAATCACAAAAAATAAAGCGTTCGATTTTATCATTTTTCGTAAAACCATCCAGTTTGAAAACAGGGAAGACTTGAAATAGTGAAGCCCCGGATGTGCCGGGGCTTGCTTGTCAAAAGAAAACAGATTATATGATTAATTGGGTGTTTCGCCGAATTCATCCACAAGGATGTGGCGAACCATCTCTACGATTTGATCTTCGTTCATGATATTGTTTTGGTAACGCCGACCTCTTTTCGTTGCCCGTACCAGGGGAAAGCCGAGGGTTATGGCTTTATACGTCTGCGATACGTAGCGAACCGCAACAGGAGTGCCGACAAATTCTTCCGAATTAACCACAATCGGAGTAAAACGATCATCCTCGTAAATGCTGTGGCTGAAAGTGTAGATGATATCTGCATCGGTGGTGGGCACAAGCTGGTCGGCAACGCCATGGAGATAAACTGTCAAACCGGAAGTTGGGACGACATATTTTGATTCAACGTCCGGGTAACCCGGAAAAGTGCTAAGGAAGACGTCGGTATTAATGATTGCAGCTTTGGCTTTGCGGATTTTCAAATAATTCCGTGCAAAGTTATTTGTCGCAATGGCCTCGCCGCGGGCTGTGTCGCCAAGGATGGATTTCATGACGAGCGATCCGGCGATCAGTAAATTACCGCCCGTGTCCAGGTAATCGCTCAGCAATTTTGTATTTCTGGAGAGGTCGTGTTCGTCTCCCGTACCGGTATGCCAAATGACTGTTGAGAACGCTGACAGCCCGCTGTATTCCTCACCGTTTAAATCCGTGCCCTTGCCGGTGAAGACAATCGACTCGGTGACGCCAAATTTCGTTTCATAGTCCCACACTGTGAAATTGTGAAAACCTGAGCGAATTATAATGGAATCCATCAATGCATCTTTGCGTGCATCTTTATCGTCATCCACGCTTGCATCGTCATCAATAACGAGGACGCCCTGATCCTGCGTTGGTCCAAGGACATGAAATTTTCGTTGTGCCGGTGTTTCGTCAATTGCTCCGTTATCATCAACGGCGCGGACTTGCAGAGTATAAAAACCGAGCGGCAGCTTGAAATCCTGAAAATTCCTCGGCGTTGTTATCCAGGTATTATCGTACAGCGGGCCTTCGAGTCTGTACTGAAATTCCTTGATTCGCCCGTCCCTGTCGTTGCCACGCCATTGGATGTGCAGTCTGAAAGGATTGTTCATTGAACCTTCTGCCGGTGTTGGACCAATATAGGTTTCCGGTGCAAGATTCTTTTTTTCTTTACCGGGATTTGTTGGTTCAATGTTACAAGCGGCGAGTGCAAGCAATCCGCAAAATGAGAATATCATTAATGTTTTTAATAATTTGTTCACTGTCATTTTAATTCATTCTCCAAATGGAAAAATTCAAGCCATCAGTCCCAAGAATCACTGATTGAATTGCAAAAAGTGCATGAGCTGAACACCTGTAGAAATGGCATGGTCGGCGCCATGACTATTGTTGTAGACTGCCAGATGAAATTCGAGGTTCGCGTCCGTATCCGGATTGATAACAATGTCTGTTTTATCGTCGTCTTCGATCAGTGTGTTTAATGGCCTGCGAATTTCAACTGTCCAATGGGAGCCATCATGTTTGCCAATCGCCTGGATATCGGCGCGGCCATCCGTCGGATTCTGGATAACATACCCGGGAATTCTGTTTCCGCCGACCCACGGCAATGTGCTGTAATACGGTACGGTAACAGAATCGTATAATACCGGCACGTTTGCTCCCGGATCCTGCGGCGTCGCGAAGCCCGGGCCATCATTTTTGAGGTTCTCTTTGAATACAGGATATCCCTTGTCCCCGAAAATTCCATCAGCATTCATGTTCAAATCGTCGGCATATTTTTTCGGATTTGAAAGGCCTGCATGCCAATACCATATATCCACATTTTCATCAGTATCCGTTTGCATGGTCGTCCCGTGACACATATTGGTGCAATTGAGGAAATTTGTGGCATTTACATTGAACATAAATGCGAGGCCGTCTTCATCGCCGCTGAAATCGATTTTGTTATATTCGTAAATAATTTGTGTATCCGGCGGTACGACCGTTGTATCAATTCTTATTTTGTCCACTGTGCCGAGATAGTTGTAAAAGGGTTTGGAAATACGGTGCCAACTGTATTCGATTTTTGGGTCGGCATAGGTCGTGTCCCCGGAATTGGGTTTCCCCAGCCACCAGAAATCCTTTTGTTCGCTTTTACTGGTATCTTCCCATGTTGCGAGAATGAAAAGATAGTAATTGTCATATAATGCCTTCAGGGTGACAACAGGACCCGCGCCGGAATTGGTTTCAGTTTCCACATCAAAAGGCATTGTCAATCCCCAGGCGGCATCATTGCCCTCGCCGTCCAAAACCGGGGCTGAAGGGGAACCGGTTTTCAGATATCCCATGATGGGGTAAGCATTCAAACTTGTCGCTTCAAAATCTTCAACAGATAATCCGGTTTGTACAACCGAAGTCGTCTCATCTTTATTGCATGCCATAAAACTCAAAAGTGCGAGACCAAAAACGAATAGAATTGTTATGCGCATGTACCTTCGCATCAGGTATTCTCCTCATTTGGATTATGTTGGTAAAATTTTCATAGTTATTTTTTAATTATGTCGAGGCGGAATATATTCGAAACTGAGAACCACCTGATCTCTGCTGAGAAAAATTGAATCATTCGAAACTTCCAGCGGAGACTTTTTGTTGTTACCAATAGCAACCAGGAAAACCTGGCTGAAATATCGATCGTTGGGCGAAAAGGAAATATCACTTGAATTCTTCGTGGCAGATGAGCGAACAATTTCCACCGTCCATTGCCCATCCTGCCAGTTTCCTGCTGCCATAATATCCGCAGGGTCATCTTTGGGTTCTTCCAGGGCATACCCGGGAATTGTTACATGAGTTGTTGGATCTGCATAAGGTGTGTTTTTTAAAAAGTCAGCGTCAGATTTGAACAAAAAACTGTTGGGTGGGTCATCACTGGAATATATGCGCGGTTTTGTCGGTGGAGTGGAGCCGACTTTATTTACCCACGCCCACAATGGTTTGTCATCCGTAGAATCTCTGGGTGTAAGATTGTCATCGTAATTCAAATCCCACGTGTTTTGCTCTGTATCGGTGTCATTCAAATAATTTAATCCGTCAATCCACAAGGATGCTTTCTGAGTCGAATCCTCTGCCTGTGAGATGAGCATGAATTGATCTTCTGCATAGCCCAATGGATTGGTGAGTGCTGCGTCCCAATACCAAATATCGTTGCGCTCTGATAAAGCAAACCATTGAAATAGCAGCCAATCAGATTGCTTCTTTGTGCGCTGCCAGCGATTTTGATCAGGAAGATATTCCCAATGTTGCTTGTCGATATTTTTTTCTGCATCAGGCCAGCTAACGAGCAATGCAAGGTAAGCACGTTCGTCCCAGTCTACTGCTCCTTTGGCCCACTCTTTCCACCATACGGCTTTAAATTCAATATTAAATTCCTGGCCTTTATTTTTGCCTTCCGTAGGAACGACGTGAACATAATATGGCCGCGCTTCTTCCCATAACGCTTCATTTCCAATTCCGTCCAGTACCGGCCTTTGATCGACATATTTGGCTTGAAGTTCCTGCAAGGGAGCTGTGGCTGTCGGGATCGAGCCATCGCTGCACGCCATGATGAACAAACCAATTGAAAAGAGGATCAATAAAAATGTTTTCATAGTATTTCTCTTAGAAATTTAATGTGAGAGTTAACCTTTGCGTATTTTGCAAAAAGCCCATATCAACGTAAGCATAGTCCAGCGTTGTTTTCATTCCGGCTATCGGAACATTGAACCCGACACCAAAGGACAGACCTTCCATTGGCTCTTCAACGGCGACGGAACGCCTGGCATCGATTTGAACGTTCTTGTCTTTATCTTCCAGCATAACAAATCCGCGATATCCTGCTCGCAGCGCTAATATATTTTTAAAAGTATATTCAGCTCCCATTGCCACCTGTTCGACATTGTCATTGGGATGCGCCCCTTCAACAGTGATGATCATTCGATTGTTATTCCAGTTAAAAGCTTCACCAACGATGCCAAATTTAAAAGTCGTTGGCAAAGAAAATTCTTCATTAATAAATTTAACATTCGGGCCGAAATTGGTGATCATCATTGAAAATTTGATGCCGCGGATGCCAATGTTGAACATTGTCCCAAAGTCCACTGCCCAGGTTGTAACGCTTTCGTTGTCGAGAAATTCGGAAACCATTTTGACATTGCCGCCAACTGCAAATCTATCCGTGAGCCCGCGAGCATAACTCAGACCAACCAGCCAGTCTGTAGCGGAAAAATATTCACCGGTCCATCCTTTGTAAGGAACAGTTTTTTTCATTTCTCCTGTCGAGAGCGCCCCGACAAAAGCCCCGATCGTCCCCATTGTTTTTGTCGGAATTGCTGTGCCGACAAAACCATAATTTATATCGGCAGGCCACTGCGTCAATGAAAAGATTGTTTCCCGACCCGTGAGTTGCGTGAGCCCTGCAGGGTTGTAATACAACGCGGAAGCGTCATTGGCGAGCGCAATGAAAGATTCTCCCATCGCGACAGCACGAGCACTCGGCCCAATTTTAAGAAATTGAAAACCGGTCGTCCCCACTTTGCCGCGCCCGGAAAATCTTGTCAATTCGACCTGCGCCGAGGCAAACGCTGTCCATGTAAAGAGTATAATTAAAAAGAAATAGTATTTAATTTTCATCGTAATAATGCTCCTATCAGCTATTCTCGCTTTTGCAGTTTTTTTGTTACTGGATAATTACAAATTTACCCACATAACTTCCGGCGTCTGATTCGACGGAAAACATGTAAATTCCACTGGCGATTGCCTGAATGTTGCGGCTGACCAGGTTCCAGCTTTCGCGGTGCGCAATCGGACTTTTGCCCGGGTATTCATGCTCGATGACGCTAACAAGGTCACCGCCCAATGTATAAATTCTAATGGTGCATTTTTCCGGTAAATTTGTAAAGTCGATCCGCTTATCCGTATCTCCCCGCCCGGATTCCCACTGGGCATCATAATAACTTGCATTGATTCGATACGGATTAGGGATGACCAACACTTCATCGATGCCGCTCGAAGCACTCGGTCCTTTGGAAGGTGCAATTTTAATCATGTTGATGACAGGACTGCTTTCCAGAGGTTCCAGGCCGGTCGGGGCATAACCGCTGTCAAAGGCGGTAACTGCGTAGTAAAAGAATTCGCCATTTGTCAATCCGGTATCTGTGTATGAATACCAGACCGTTGTGTCCGGTGGCGTTTTGCTGTTGTCGATTTCCATTTGCGGGTTTGCCCCATCAAAACCAAAATCGTAGCCAAATCCGTCCACTTTGTCGTATTCCGCAAGCAACTGCATGTCGTTTAATACACCTGTTTTACTGCGATAGACCCGGTAGCCCTGAAAATCAACGATGTGGCTGAACGTATCGACCGCGTATTCGGAAATGTTGTTCCAGCGCAGCGTAACTTTTTGGTCACCGGGCACAACCTCCAAAATCGGGGAAGGAGGGGGCGGCGGGCCGGAAAAATCCGGGATGCCGTCTGCCGGGGGATTGTCGTAAACATCTTTGGCCCATCGGGCATTTCTTCCCAAATCATCAAATTCATCGCCTACGCCCGGATTTGGCAGACCACCGATATATGCAAGGGTGAGCGTCAGCGTACTGTCAGGTTCCACGTCGAATGGGCCGAAGGAGAGAAAATATCTCGTGTCCATACCGCTGGTTTTTACGCCCGACGGCGCATTCGCTTCCGTCTGATCCGGATCGATGTAGCCGTTGCTCATGACCCGATACATCTGCCCTGGAAGTTCGGGGATAAATCCCCAATCGTTAGGATTGTTGGGATCGGTCGGCCCCCAATCCGAGGGTGGATCCCACCAGTTATAACTCACGGTTTCGGGTTTTGGGAAAAGCGGTCGAACGCCGGTTACCCCCGGAGTGAGCCCGTTGTCGCCGTCATTATCTTTGATCCAGGCAACGTTGACGGTATCTCCTTCGGAATTGACGCGCAGAAACCCGGTAATGTCATCGGAATAATAAGCGGGTATTCCGGTATAGCCGCAGTCTCCGTCGATATAAACGCCCATGTAGAGCTTTTCAAATTTTTGCGGTTTTTTCATAACCTGGCCTGATATATTCTTAATGAGGAAATCGAAAATGATAAAGTCTTCCGCATAAGAGTAGCTCCACGCATAGCTCTTTTGGGTGATGTGTAATCCCATGGGTTCATGGCCTTCAAAAGCCATGGTCATGGAGGTGTCGGTGTACACGGCGATATAATCTTGTTCGGACTCGGCATCCGGAGAAAAGTGAACACCAGGTCGCGTTGATCTCCATAAAATACTGTCCGCATTTGTCCAGCCTGGCCAGAAAGCTTCTCGTCTGCCGCCGGGTCCGGCCCCCCAACCCTGGTCGCCGATGGATGCCATCGTGTCTCCGTCAACGATCGCAGCGATCCAGATGGCTCCCTTGAATAAATATTCAACATCGGAATGGGCCGGGAATTCACATGACGGATGGTTCGCCACATCGCCAAAACCACCATAGTTGGTAACCGTCAACCACATGTTTCCGACATCATGGGTTTTTGCGTCAACCCAGGCCAGGTTTGTTTTTTGCAAATGCCCCACTTTTTTTTGTTTTTCTGAAACTGCGGCAAAAGTTGTATTGCCCAAAAACAAAATAACAATGGAGAAAAGCCATAACAGGTATTTTACAATCCTTGATTTCATGAGGTAAAGCCTTTCACAGTTACTAATCATCTACCATTCAAATCCGAGTCCGAACATAACAGAACGGCCAACCTGGTATGCCGCCGGGTTAATATCACGATCGCGTCCCAAACCGATGGTGTCTCCGGTTTCACTGTTCACAGCACGTACGTTTCTTCTGTTCAGCAAATTGTTGATTTCCAAAAGTGTTGTCAGACGAATTTTACCAATGGGGAAATCTTTATTTGCACGAAGATTTATCCAGTTTCTGTACGGCGTGCGCGCAGAGTTGGGTGTTGTAAATTGGGTTGCAGCCAAACCGCCCGGCGTATACGGCTTGCCCGATTCGATGTGCCACATCAGGTTGATGCCCCAACTGTCTAATAATTTGAATCCGAAAAGTGCCGGTGCCTGCCCTCGCGGAATTCTGAAATCGATGTTAAAATTAACGGAATGGCGAACATCCCATGAAAGCGGCCACTCGCGGATGGGGATCGGTTTGCCTTTGTAACCGAAATCATATCCCTGGCGATAGCTGGAGCTTTTTCCCATGGCAAAGGAATAGGTGTAATTCAAAGCGCCGGATGTAAAATTGCTGTATCTTTTTCGAAAGGATACTTCAAACCCACGTGCACTGCCGTAATCTCTGTTCACATAAACACTATAGGTCAGGTTCAGTCGACCGCGCGTTTCCGTATTTAACAAGCCTTGATAATCTTTGTAAAAGGCACTTAATTCGAGTCTCAATTCGTCATTGAAAGCGTGTTTCACACCAACTTCATATTGTGTCGTTTCTTCGGAACCGAGGTTGGGATTTCCATAAAGTTTATAAGCGCCGGAAGTTTGTGTGTCCTGCAGGAACAGAAATCTCCAGTCCACTTCCTGTGTAAAACGACCGAAATTAAAATAGAGCATGTCTCTTTCCGTGATGGGGTGAGAAATACCCAGTCGCGGATTAAAAGTGCTCTTGAATTTTAAATCACTTATCGGCAGAGAGTTTCCTTCTTCAACTTGCCGATTGACTTGTTTTCCCGGAGCATAAAAATCATATCGCAGGCCGACGTTGACGATCAATGTTTCATACTCGATTTTGTCCTGAATATAGAATGACCCGGTGGTTGGATAGCGCGTGTAAAAATCGCGGAAAATACCATACTGGGGCCATGGCCCATTGTCAATGATTTCATCAGGGTGATAGCTGGAAGGATATTTGATTTCGCCTTTTTGCATTTTATAATAATTAACTGCCAACCCCGTTTTGATCTGATGATTCAGCGCCACCTGGCTGGTGAGATCGATTTTGGCTGTGTATTTATCAGAGGTGCGGTGATGCCAGGTACCTCGTGCCGGGTAACCGGCATCATAAAATCCGTCCCGGTCATAATCCTGGTAACTGGCGCCTCTGTCATCGCCAACAGGAAGGATGAGCGAATCCCATAACTGATAGACCTCCGGAGGTGTCATTCCGCCCGGCGTCATCAAATAGTCGCTGCGATGATGACCGATGAGAAATTCATAAAACGTGGACGGGCTGATGGCGTGATTGATTTTTATCTGCTCTTTGCGATTGTTTTCGTTTCGATCAAAGAAATTTTCGGGGATATTTCTAAACGCATGATTGTATTCATCGTACCAGCTTCTGTCTGCCAGATAGCTTAATGTTACTTTAAGACTCGGGGAAAAACGAAAAGTAAGGTTACTGAAAGTACCGTACTGATTATCCATGCGGTTGCCGTACTTGAAAGGAAGCGGGATGCCATAAATATGGTCTTTCATTTCATCGGAGCGGTCTTCTCCGGTTGGCGCATAGTAACCGAGATCAAAGGCGCCGCTGACATTCGTGAATTGGCCGTTTGCCGAAATGAAATATGAAGTTTTCCATGGGAGCTTTAGACCCAGTGCCGGTAAAATAATACCTGTAATGGGTTCCTTTCCACCAAAACTGATCTCGAACTTGTCCGTGTTGTGAGAATAAGTGCGCAGCCCTGTTCCGTTGCCATAAGCCGATTTAAATCTTCCCTGGCCCAAATCGTCCGTCATATACCTTGCACTGCCGGTGAAGCGCTGCCCGCCTTCTCTGGTTACAATATTGACAATACCCGACATGGCGTTGCCGTACTCTGCATTAAAAGCGCCCGTGATAATTTCGACTTCTGCAACAGCGTTTGCAGGAATGGACATGCCGCCTGAACGACCGGCTAATTCATCCACAGGATTGGATGTGAATTGGGTGACCTGTTCCTGCGTCGTTCGCGTTGCCTGGGAAGCCAGCGGATCCTTGACAGACATACCATCGACGACAAACAAAACTTCACCGGTACGACCGCCGCGGACATTGATATGCATTCCTTCACCGACGACGCCCGCCTGCTGGGCAACAATATCGCGTACATTTGTCACCCTGGCCATATTTTTTATCGTTTCCGCGCTCATACGGTGAGAACTGAATGTAACATCCTTTTGAATGGAATGATTGGTCTGCCCGCTGTTACGGTAATTTCTTTACCAATGTCCAGTACGGTCGGCATCAGTTTGAAATTGGCCGTCGTCGTCAAATCAATCTGCACCTTGACTTTCTTCATGATGACCGTTTCAAAACCGATCATCGACACTTTTAGGCTATAAGTGCCGGGAGGAACCTGCATAATGACAAAATTGCCGTTGACATCCGAGCTCGCCCCCAGAGTTGTACCGACCAGGCTCACGTTTGCCATGGGCAGCGGGTCTTTTGTTTCTTTATCGATGATTTTCCCCAGTATTTTACCCGTGGTGCCGGCCAGAGCCAAGTTGCATCCCAGAAACAAGATAATCAGGATAATCGATATTCTGAAAGAAAAATTGTTTTCCATCTTTTAACCTCCTGATGGATTAGAGTTTGTACGATTGTACGAAAATGCCAGAATGACGTGATTATATTTTTTGGTCGTTTCGAACATTCTCCGGTTATAATAATCACTGGCTGTCATCCACCACCCGAATTTGTCGGCCGCGCGGGAAAAGGCAAAATCTATTGAAATGTTACCTTTGCGCGCACCTATTCCTAAGGAAAAGCCATTATAAACAACCTGCTTTCCTTCGTACCTGTCCTTGAAAAGCTTGTCCTTGTAGGGTGTTGGTCTGGAAAAGAAACCAATACGAACAGGTATTTGCCAGTTCAAGCCGCTCGGCAAAATCTGTTCGATCCCTGCGTACCAACTCGTTACGTCGATGAATTGATTTAAAACCGGACTGGTTTCTTCCAGTGTGCTTGTTGTTTTGGTTTCAGACCAGGGTTGAGAACGTACATCAAATGCCAGTGTTGTGTTTTTAAAAGGTCTCAGAGCAATTCCGAATCCCATTTCCATCGGGATATCAAAATTAAAAATGGCTAGTCCCGAATCCGGTGTTGCAAGCATGGTTCTTTTATTGGTTATGGAATTAAAGCTGGTGAGCGCTTCTTTTGTTTCTTCGACTGTGAATGTCCATTTAGGCGAAAATGTCGCTCCTATGGACAGCCATTTCAGCGGGCGAAAATGCATTCCGAAATCAACGCTGGAGCCGGAATATTTTTCTTTGTCATTGTACTGGAAGAATACAAACTTGTCTGCATAAGGTGAGACAAGTTTTAATTCGAAATCGGATTCGCTAAAGAAAGAATTAAAAGTCATTCCCAGAGACAGAGAAGAAAAGATATCGAGTGCCACACTCGGACTCAGGGCAGCCAGCCCGCCATTCATACGTGTATCTTCGCGCAGCCGGCCTCCGCCGTAATAATATTGCATGGAATACAATTTACTATTCATATCAACGAACGTCCGATAGCCGATACCAAGCGATAAATGCCGACGTCCGAGAGATATGGAATAGGAAAGATTGGCATAGTTCAACGTTGTCAGCGGAGTAACGGTTGTTCTCACAGAGATACCGGTCATAGGTGGCGCTTTGTGTGTCTGGGAATCAAAATTCATCTTGCCGCTGATGGAAACATTCAATCCATGCAGGGTGGTCATGCTTGCGGGATTGAAATAGAACGCGGTCGGATCGTTTGAAGCGGCTATGTTTGCACCGCCCATTCCCAGTCCTCGCGGCCCGAGAATATCTTTCTGAACGCGGAATTGATAATCGTCAAAGCGATGACGAAAATCATTGGAAATGATGCCGCGATAATCTTGTTGTGAGAATGAAATGACAGGAATGAGAAAAACAAGCAGGCTGAAGAGAGTCAATATCTTTTTCATTGAGGTCCTCAATAATTGGAAAAAGGATGTAACTTTTGCAAGACATCCTCGTCTTAGCTGAAAAGCAAACGGCCTCCTTATCAAAGTTTGCACGAATACCCATACAAAAAGGTCGTGTGCTCAAGTTGGTCATCGACGAAAGATCTTGGCGGGTCACGTCGGTGGCCATTTTTTTTAATATGAAACGTTAATTAAATCTATAAACAAAGTCAAGCAAAAAGTATACGTTGCAGGATAATCGTTTTAATGAAATCAAAATGCTTTATGAATTTGTAAAGGATTAAGGGTAGAATTGCCTTGCATACCAGGGATTGGTTTGTTAATTTATTTGCAGTGGATAGAAAAATCCAACAGCTATTTATTACCCTGACGGTAAAGCGTGAAAGATGTCCCTTAAAAACCTTTACAATGATGCACAGCTTTACGCTTTTCTACTCGGCGCTTCGGCCATTACCATACAAATCGTGCTGCTGCGGGAATTTATGGCCGTTTTTTACGGCAACGAATTGTGTGTGGGACTTTTTCTCGCCGGGTGGATGCTGTGGATTGCGGCCGGAAGCTGGGCAGGGAATTTTCTGAAAAAGTTTGACTTGACCGGCGGAAAATTTTTAGCTCTGCAACTCCTGACTTTTGCTCTCGCTCTGGTAAGCATTCTCGCAACCAAGCTCGTTCGTATACTCCTTCACATTCCTTATGGCGAATTCATCTCTTTTTCAGACCTGGTCATTTTTTCCATTTTCATTCTGGCCATCCCTTGCTTTTTACTTGGATTGCAGTTTTCTCTTTTAGCACGATCGTTTGCTTTGCAAAAATCCTTATCCGGTGATCCATCGGCTTTTGTTTATATTCTTGAATCTCTTGGCAGCGTTGTCGCCAGCGTGGCGATCAGTGTGTTGCTTTTGCGTTGGTTTACCAATATTCAATGCCTCCTCATCCTGGCTGTTTTAGGATCATTTTCTATTGCAATCCCGGGGAGAATTCGATGGGGTTATTTTGTTGGCTTTTTTTTGGTGATACTTTTGGCAAGCCCGCTGCCCCGGAAAATCGAGTCCTCTTTTATGCAAATCTATTGGCATTCTGTTGATAAAAATATGCATCCGCTGGCCTGGAAAAATTCGCGCTACGGTGAATTGGTTGTTCTCGATTGGGGTGGTGAAAATATTTTTTATGCCAACAGCTTAAAGCAAACCGTCCTCCCGGACAAGATTGGTTCTCAAACTTTGGCTTCTCTTGTTATGAATGAACATCCTGATCCAAAATCCGTTCTTTTAATTGAAGGCGGACTGGGTGGGTTGGCAGATGAACTTGCCCGCTATCCCGGCTCTCAGGTGGATTACCTGGAATTGGATGTGGATGCCTACAAGTTAACCCAGGCCTTTCTGGATACTTTGATTGTTCAAAAGAATTTAAAAAATGTGTTTGCGGATGGCCGCCGGTATTTGCATGCCGGGAAAAGCAAGAAATACGATCTCATCATCATAAATGCGGGCCGACCGACTTGTGCTGCATCGAATCGATATTATACACGTGAGTTTTTTCAACTGGCGGTGCAAAGATTAAGTGAAAACGGCATCCTGGCTATCCTCAATTTTCCTTCATCGGAAAACTATCTCGGCACCGAACTTTTACAATTGAATGCTGCGCTTTACAAAACTTTGAAAATGCAGTTTGCGGATGTGCTCGTTATTCCCGGTGATCAGGCAATATTTCTCGCTTGTAAAAAGCAGGGTGTGCTGACCCGTGATGCAGCCCTGCCGGCACGGCGTTACACGGAGCGCGGAATGCAATGTCAATATTTTTACCCCCAGGTTTTTGCGCAATACTTTCAGCCGGAGCGCCTGGCATTTATAAAAAATACGTTGGAAAAAGCATCCTTCCGCCGCATCAATCGGGATTTTGCACCGATTTCCTATTACTTTGATTTTGTCTTGTGGAACAAAATTGTTCGTGGAGAAAATCCATTGTTTCTGAAAATCGCTCATTTGAAATTTAAAACTATTTTCAGTGTTTTGAGCTTTTTTTTGATCTTGGCCCTGTTGTTATTAAAAATGAAACGTCGCACAAATGCGACGCGTGCTCGTGTGACGATTTGGGTCACGATCTTTATCGGCTTTGCCGGTATCACTTTTAATTTTCTTCTCATTCTTGCTTTTCAAACGGTCTTTGGCTACGTTTACGAATGGATTGGTCTTGCCATGGCTGCATTCATGTTCGGACTTGCCCTTGCCGGCTATCTCATCAATAAAAACCTGGATCGGATAAAGGCGCTTTCAGGGCTGAAAATTATTCTTACGCTGGTGTTATTAACAGCAATAGGGTTCCTGCCTTTATTAAAAAGCATGGTCAGGACGCACAGTTATTTTCTGTATTTTGCACTGGTGATTTGGTCCGGCTCGCTCATTGGCGGTGCATTTCCGCTTCTCTGCAAATTATATCAAAACTACTCTCCGGGCCGACACCCCGGTTCGATCTATGCGGCTGACCTTATTGGCGGATCAGCCGGTTCCCTGTTGGTCAGCGGATTTTTTGTGCCGCTATTTGGCTTTACGCAGACTTGCGGGCTTGTTGTTTTGCTTTTATTTTTTGCTTTAAGCGCAACTTTTTTACTCCGTGAAAAACATGATGTTTTGAAAGTTTGAAAAAAATTCTTATTTTAATATCTTGAGTCGTTGAGGAATTTAGGGTTTTTTAAAAAGTTTATTGTTAACTATTACATGGCCAAATGGTGCCGATTTTGCGCCAGAGTTCTTGTTCGAAAAACTACAGGTTCCGGTATAGTGAACCATCCTTTTTAAAGCACGTGAGGATTTTAATGACAAATAAAATAAATATTTCCAAGGTTGAACAGATTGCTTTGGAAAAATCCAAACGCAAATTAATCTATCCGCCAACGGAAAAAACCGCGGTTATTGAAGTTGATAATTTCCCCGCACTGGGAAAATTGGCAGCACTACGTTTTTTGGAATGGGTGCAAAACAATCCCGGAGGCGTGATTTCATTGCCAACCGGCAGGACTCCGGAGCATTTTATAAAATGGGTTTCTTTTTATCTGCAAAACTGGAATTCCCCAAATACCGAAAAGGAACTGGATGAATTTGGTGTGGAACCCGGCCTGATACCGAATATGAAATCGCTGACTTTTGTTCAGATCGATGAATTTTATCCGATCAATCCCACGCAGAATAATAGCTTTGGTCATTATATTAACAAATTTTATTTGCAGGAATTTGGGCTTGACAGGAAAAAGGCATTATTGCTCGATGCGTGGACGACCGGAATTCCGAATGGCAAAACCGCTGCCGATATTTTTCCAAACGAAATTGTCGACCTGTCGTTACGAACGCGCTACGGCAAGACCAATCTGGAGCGGCAACAAAAAGATGTGATCGAAAAAGTCGATCAATATTGCACGGATTTTGAGATGAAAATTCGTGAACTTGGTGGCATTGGATTTTTCCTCGGCGGCATCGGCCCTGACGGGCACATTGGTTTCAATGTGCGCGGTTCCGACCATTACTCTACAACCCGGCTGACGGCCACGAACTATGAAACGCAAGCAGCCGCGGCTTCGGATCTTGGTGGCATTGAAGTGGCGCGAAACAGGCTGGTTATAACAATCGGCCTGCGGACGATTACTTTTAATCCGGACGCTGTTGCCATTATCATTGCTGCCGGAGAAGCCAAAGCCAGGGTCATCAGGGAGGCTATTGAAAAACCGTCATCAAATGCTTACCCGGCCACAGCTTTGCAGAAATTAAAGAATGCGCGCTTTTATCTTACAAAAGGAGCTGCTTCTAAATTGGAGGAACGTCGGTATGATGACCTGATTCGGCTCGATGAAATTCCTGCAGAAACTGCTGAATACCATATCATAGAAGCTGCGTTGCAGCATGGGAAAAAAGTTGAAGATTTGACCGCCAATGATTTGAACCTGAGGCGGTCGACAAAATGGATGTTGAAAAAGTCTGAGCGCAAGCCCAAAGAAATGTGTGCGCTTGTTCGCGACAGTTTGGTCGCCAAACTCGATCTCGGGCTGGAACAGCTTGAAAATAAGATATTCCTCCATACAGCCCCCCATCACGATGACATTATGCTTGGCTACTGGGCGTATATTATTCATCTGGTTCGTACGCCGCTCAATCACCATTATTTTAATTATATGACCAGCGGATTTAATGCAGTGACGAATGCTTATGCCGCGCGCTTGTTGGCGAATTTGCTCGAGCATATCGAGACGTCTTCCTTTCAGGCATTAATGCGTGAGAACTATTTTGACCCGAATAATGAAAGCGGCCGCAACCGTGATGTATACCAATACCTGGACGGCGTTGCTGCTCACAGCAAAACCATGCAGCGGGAAGGTGAAGCGCGTCGTTTGCTGCGCAACCTCATTTTCCTTTTTGAGGAAACAGGTGTTGTGCAACTGAAAAACCGGGTCTCCGAGTTGATCCAGTATTTCGAAACACAATATCCCGGTAAAAAGGATTTGCCTCATATTCAGCAATTTAAAGGAATGATTCGTGAATGGGAGGCTGATTTGTTGTGGGGCTATCTTGGTTTTAATTGCTCCGATGTCAATCATTTGCGCCTGGGATTTTACAAGGGAGATATTTTTACCGAAGAACCGGAAATTGATCGCGACGTTTCTCCTGTTTTAAATCTGCTGCGAAAGATCAAGCCGGATATTGTCACGGTTGCATTGGACCCGGAAGGCAGCGGCCCGGATACGCATTACAAAGTTCAGCAGGTTATTTACGAAGCGCTCAAGCTATATCAAAAGGAGAGCGGACGAGATGACATCGAGGTGTGGGGCTATCGCAATGTTTGGTTCCGCTTTCATCCCTCCGATGCCGATGTTTTGGTTCCGGTTTCATTAAATTCGATGGCTGTACTGGAAAATGCTTTCGAAAAAAGTTTCGGTTCTCAAAGGGATGCTTCATTTCCAAGTTATGAACTGGACGGTACTTTTTCGCGTTTGGCGAGAAAGATTATGGTTGAACAATATCAGGACATGAAGGTTTGTTTGGGGCGTGAGTTTTTTAACGAAAACGAACATCCACGCTTACGGGCATCCCACGGCATGGTTTATCTGAAAAAAATGAATCTGGAAGAATTCTATGCCAGGTCTTATCAGATTCGCAAAACAATAGAAAATGTTTGATTTTCAGGAGCAATCAGCTATATCCGTTATCCGTTATCCGGTTCCTGTTCTACCAAATCGAATTAAAATGAACAATATTAATACCGACAGGCCGGATTTGCAGTTTTTGCGGGAAAAATGCGATCCATAATTCACTTTGTTGTGCCAGGTTAATCCGCGGTTGGTAAGAGACACCTGCAACGGAACGGACAAAAGGCAGGACGCTGCGTTTGCCGTTTACCTTTGTGCTCAGTGCATCGAGGCCAAGGCCGAAATAGGGCGCCCATTTTTTTGCCGGCGCAAAGTCTTGCACAAGGCATACATGCATCCCGACCGGTGAACCTGTGGAACCCATGTACGTTCCGGCACGGAGCATTGTGTTGTTGTCGATATAATACCTGTAATTTATGCCTATGAGAATTTTGCCTGAAAAAGTCAGGATGAATTCAAGGCCGTTTCTTTTACCGAAACCAAGTAGGCTGGAAACGGAAAAAACGAAGAGTATGAGCGACGTTAATACTATTTTTCGTGATAACATTTGACCTCGCCATTGCCGGGTGTTCTGTTATAAAACAAGTTGTTTTTAATTGGGCGTAAAATAAAAACTGAAACTTTTAATCACAAGGACATTTTTTCAAATGGAAAAATCAGAAAATTTATTTTTCAGTTGGGACGAACTTGACTGGATCGTTGTCGACGAAAACATCCGCCGCAAACAAATTTGGCTCGACAAGCTGATGCACGTGCTTGTGGAAATTAAAGCGGGGGCCAATGCCCCGCTGCATAATCATCCTCACGAGCAGACGGGATATATTCTCCGGGGTCGAGTCAGGGTTACCGTCGGAGAATATGAAAAAATTCTCGGTCCCGGATCGGTTTATCTCGTTCCGCCCCTCACCGCTCACGGCGTGCAAGTCCTGGGTGAAGAAGACGCATTAATCTTTGATACATTTACACCGCAGCGGGAAGATTTTAAATAAAGAATGAACTATAGAAGGAAACACAATTTGAACTACGACCACGACGACCGTATTGTAATGACGCTGGACGCAGGGGGGACAAACTTTGTTTTTTCCGCAGTTCAGGCGAACAAGGAGATTATCAACACTGTAAAATTACCTTCCCATGGAAACAATCTGAAAAAATGTCTCGATACCATTGTCAGCGGATTCCGCCAAGTGCAAGCAAATTTGTCCGTAAAGCCCGTGGCCATAAGTTTTGCTTTTCCCGGCCCGGCCGACTATCCCAGGGGAATTATCGGCGATCTTGTTAATCTGCCGGCTTTCCGCGGCGGCGTTGCCCTTGGTCCCATGCTTGAGGAAAAGTTTGGCTTGCCCGTTTTTGTGAATAATGATGGCGATTTGTTCGCTTATGGTGAAGCCCTTGCCGGGTATTTGCCGTATATTAATTCATTATTGGAAAATAGCGGCAGTTCAAAGCGCTATAATAATCTTGCCGGATTTACGCTCGGCACCGGGTTCGGCGGCGGGATTGTGCACGATGATGAACTTTTCCTTGGCGATAATTCGGCCGGCGTCGAGGTGTGCAATCTTCGTAATCGCATCGATCCGGATGCGTCGGCGGAAGACGGCGTCAGTATTCGTGCTGTGAAAAGAGTTTATGCGGAAACCGCGGGAATCGATTTTGAAGAAGCACCGAGTCCTTATGAAATTTATAAAATCGGTATCGGCGAAGCGCGAGGAAACCGCGAGGCCGCCGTAGAATCATACCGTCAGTTGGGACGTAATCTGGGTGATGCCGTCGCCAACGTCCTGACCCTTGTGGACGGCATCGCTGTTATTGGTGGAGGCGTTGCCGGTGCGCACCTTCTGTTTTGGGGCGCAATGGTTGAAGAAATGAAGACGCGTTTTAAAAATCCGCTGGGAGGTACATCAGCTCGATTCAATGTCAACTTTTTTGATCTGGAAGATGAACAAGATTTGCAACGCTTTGTCAAAGGAAAATCCAAAGTAATCACCGTCCCGGGCACTACGAAAAAAGTTGAATATGATCCGTT
>JAADGR010000487.1 GCA_013152225.1 Calditrichota bacterium | reverse complement strand
TTGCGCTGGATGCCATTGCGGAAATGGTACGCCAAAAAGGCTTTTTGAATAGTCAGGCAGAGAAGCGGAAGGCCGCAACACAAGGTGTGCTCGTGCGACATCTCGTTTTGCCCGGGCATGTTGAAAATTCAATAAATGCACTGTCCATTTTGTATAATGAATTCGGTTCTGATTTGCCGATCAGTTTAATGTCCCAATACTGGCCGGCGCGGACAACCGGAATTGCACAACTGGACAGACAACTGACTTTAGAAGAATTTTACCGCGTCTATGATCACGCCCTGGAACTGGGATTTAGGAATATGTTTGTGCAACATTTGGAGGGTTGGCAGCAGGAGAGAACGTTTGTGCCGGATTTCCACAGAGAAAAGCCGTTCAGGGGGAATTACGAGGTTCGTTAAAGGTCAAAATGTAACAAATACTTTTCTTTGCGAGGAGTGAGGAACGAACGACAGTTTATCCCGAATTATCGGGAAAGCAATCTCATAACTGCCTGTTAAGTATGAGATTGCTTCGCTCCACTCCGTTTCGCTCGCAATGACACAACCTAAAAAGTCATGTTACAAACCAACCCTTAAAGTAAACGGTATTAAACAGCTTCTTTGCTGAGCAAAATAGATTGGACATCATCCAAAAGCTTATCCGGGTCAAATGGTTTTCTAACATACGCTGTTATTTTAAGATTCGCCTCCTGAAGCTCTTCTTTGACCTGTGCTTTTGCAGTAAGAAAAATAAAAGGAATGTCCCGAAGCCTTTTGTTTTTTTGCAGTTTTTTGCGGAATTCAATTCCGCCCATGATCGGCATCATCATATCGGAGATGATCAAATCGGGTGTTACTGTTTCACAAACTTGTAGTGCTTCCAGCCCATTTTCAGCGGTGCAGAGATCAAACCCTGCATTTTTCAGATGATACTTCATTAATATGAGCATTGCTTTTGCATCTTCAACAACCAGAATTTTTGGGGTACTCATTGTCTTGCTCCTTATGAAATTGGAAAACTGATTTTAAAACAAGTGCCGTTGTTTTCTTCACTTTCAATTTTAATGGTGCCATTATACAGATTGACGATTTCTTTGACGATTGAAAGTCCCAGCCCTGTCCCTTCGATTTGTCTTCCCACTCGTTCCACACGATGAAATTTCTCAAAAATCAAATCAAAGTCGCTTTGAGGAATGCCGATCCCGGTATCCTGAACTTTGAGAATCAGAAAAGCATTCTCTTTTATCAGGGAAATGAAAACACCTCCATTGTCGGTAAATTTGATTGCATTTCCCACAAGGTTTATCAGAATCTGTTTTATTTCATTGACATCGGCATAAAGCGTGGGCAGATTTTCTTCAATTTGATATGAAAGTTCCAGTCCCTTTTTCTCGGCCTGGATTTTGTATCCTTCGTATACTTCTTTAATGATCGCTCCGATGTCAATATCTTCTCGTTTGGATTTTATTTGTCCGGATTCGATGCGTGACAAATTGAGAATATCTTCGATAAGATGGGACAGTCTTTGAGATTCATCATAAATAATGGTTAGAAATTCTTCCTGGATTTCTCGCGGCATATTCTTATCATTCCGGATAGTGCTTGAAAAACCAATGATGGAGGCCAGGGGCGTTCTCAATTCATGAGAAACATTGGAAACAAAATCATTTTTCATTTGGGCAATTTCTTTTTCCTTGGTTACATCCCGAATGATGATCACCTTGCCGCTGGATTTTCCGTGGATGTCGGAAAAAGTATTACCGGTGAGGTATAAAATACGATTTTGCGGCTTTTTGAGATGCAGCTCATAATTTGCAAAAAATCGTCTGTTTAATATTTGTAAAATGTCATCCCGGCTTTCCCGGCAATGCTTCAACGTATCCAGGAATTTATTATTTATCACTTGGGTCTGTGTCACTCCAAGCAGTTCTTTTGCTTTATAGTTGATGCGCATTATTTGCTGGTTTTCATTGATAACAACAACGCCATCGCCGATGCTGTGAAGAATGATGTCCAATCTTTCTTTGCTCTGACGGAGCAGTTCTTCTGAAAGCTTATGTGCCGTTATATCGTGCATAATGTAAAGCCAATGGCTATGCTTTCCCTCACGATTCAGCACAGGAACGAGGGTCAGTTCCGCCCAATAAATTGAGCCGTTTTTGTGAAGTCCTTTGATTTCAGTGGTGACCGACTTTTCATTTTTAACGGCTTGTTTTATTTTTGCGATTTCAGTATTGTTCTGGACGCCTTTTAAAAATGGAAATGGTTTGCCCTTTACTTCATTGCCCTTAAAACCCGTTAATTTTGTATAAGCTTCATTTGCATAAATTGCTTTCGGAGCTACCGGTTTTTCCGGGTCGGTTTCCGTGATAATGACGGCACCATAAGCATTTAGCAGAGCGGATTCGACCAGACGCAGCCAGTCTTCGTTCTCTTTGGCTTTTTTATATTGAATGGCATTTTCGATGGTGATGGGCAAAATCTTGAGGTAATTTCTGTCGCCGTCTTTGACAAGATAATCATAAGCGCCCGCCTTCATCGCCTTGACTGCAATTTCTTCATCTCCGGCACCTGTTGTGATGATGAGCGGAGTGTCAATTTTGGAGTTGAGTATTTCCTGCGCCGTACCATCACCGAGGGCGTAATCGGTAATGATGGCGTCAAATTGTTGCGCACGCAGGATTTTCCGTGCATCTTTGAGGCTCGAGGCCATTGTGTAAGAGTATTCGGGATCCTGCTCAACTGCACGCTTTATTGCGAATTGATCCACGATGTCATCTTCAATGAGTAAGATATTATACATTATTACCACCTCTCATTTTGTTCAGCCGTAGCGACCAACACGTCAGTCGATTTATGTGGTTTGAAAACGTTATTTCCCTTTGGCAATGTGAAGGTAAAAGTGCTGCCCTGCCCGACAATTGAACTGACTCGAACTTGGCCACCATAATATTCAACAATTTTTTTTACAATTGTTAAACCAATGCCGGTGTTTTCCAATTTATCTGCGGATGTTAATGTTTGAAAAATCTGAAATATTTTATCAAAATACTTTTTATCAATCCCGGGGCCATTATCAGAGACATAAAATTCCCAGAATTCACTGTTCTCCGTGCATGAAATGCTGATTTTTCCATGAGGCTTGTCCATGTACTTTATCGCGTTGCTGATGAGGTTTTGAAAAACCTGGGTGATGCGGGTTATCTCGATGACGATTGATGGCAGCTTGCCAACAATCTCCACATCTATGTGAGAAGGAGGAGACAAAAGATCGATGATTTCGCTCACCAGTATGTTCAGGTCCATTTCAATTTTGATATCTTCAATGCGGTCGACACGGGAATATTGTAAAACACCTTCGATTAAATTGTACATGCGATTCGCCCTGTTCTGAAGCAGCGATAAATATTCTTCCCCTTGTTTATCCAGTTTTCCACGATACTCATTCACAATCCACCCGACGAGTGAATTAATGCCGCGCAAAGGCGCCTTTAAATCGTGAGAAACAATAAATGCAAAGTCTCTTAATTCTTTGTTAGACTTTTCAAGATCATGGCTTTTCTCTTTTAATAATATTTCTTTTTTCTGCAGTTCGTTTAAAGCATTATTCAATTCGTTTATCTTTTGTGCCAGATCAATGGACTGTTGTCTGATGATTCTTTTTTGGCGATAGAGATCGAGGAAAACATCGACTTTACTTTTAAGGATTTCCGGTTCGATAGGCTTGAATAAATAGTCCACTGCCCCTGCTTCGTATCCTTTAAAAACATATTTTTGTTCTTTGCTTATTGCAGTGATAAATATTAGCGGAATATGCTTTGATCTTTCGCTGCCGCGCATCAATTCTGCTGTTTCAAATCCATCCATGTACGGCATTTGAACGTCCAGCAAAACGAGCGCAAATTCATGTTCCAATATCAGTTCCAGTGCCCGGCTGCCGGAAGTGACGGAATACAAAAGTATTTCCTCGCTTTCCAAAATGCTTTCAAGAGCGATCAGGTTATTCTTGTTATCGTCGACAAGCAAGATTTTAATTTTTTCGTGAACAACCATTAGCTTTTGTTCTTTTCCTTTCATAAACGATTGGCTCGGATGAGCTTGTCAAATCAGATTCAAACAGGTATTTGTCATTTTCTATAACGTATAAACGGTAGGACGCATCGCCGCTTATTTTTTGTATATGAACTTTTTTGATATATTCACCATGAAAAGTCCAGCCCCACGCGTCATCCTTTTCCAGCTTTTTGCGAACATCCTGCCCGTTCCGGACATAAAGGCAGTATCCTTTAACGTGAATCGAGTTGCCCTGTGCTGTAATGACAACTGCGAGCCTGTTATCGGCTTCCGCGTTTGCGCTAATAACACCTGTTACAAACATCTGAAAAAGCAGTGTATTTCCAATGATCAAAAGCAAAAGCTTGTATCCCTGTTTGCCCATTTTATCACCTCGTGTTTTTAGAGTAACAATTTCTATAACATTCCGGTTAATCTCAACAATGTCGGCACCATTTCTTCCAAAGGAATGACAAGATCAACATCGATTGCGTTCATTGCAGCGCGGGGCATTGTTTCAACTTGCGCAGAATCTAGATTCTGAACGATTACGAATCCGCCATTTTTTTTGATTTTGCGAACACCTGCACTTCCATCTTTACCGGCGCCGGTGAGGATGATACCAATAAGCTTTTCTCTGAAAACCTCGGCGGCTGTATCAAACAGCACATCGATAGAGGGACGTGCGAAATTGACAGGCTCATCGACTGACAGTGATAAAGTGCGTTCGCATTCCAGAAGTAAATGATAGTTCGAAGGCGCGATATAAACATGGCCCGGCAATATTCCGACTTTTTCTTCTGCCTGTTCTACGATTAAATTGCTGCACTGTCGAAAATCCTCGACAAAATAACTGTCTGAATGCGGATGGAGGTGCTGTACTATGACAATTGGCAATGGAAAAGTCGATGGCAAATTTGGTATAATCATGCGAAGTGCTTTTGTGCCACCGGTGGAGACGCCCAGTACAATTGCCTCAAAATCAGATTGATGCTTCATTTTCCAGTGTCTTTATTTTCTTTCGATAAATTTTTACCTTACCGGCAACCGCTTCAAAATCATTTTCATGTTCGGTAAACATCAAGCTCTCTTTCGTGCCAAGACAGAGAAAACCATGATGACGCAGACTTGCCTTAAACAAGCCCAGAACATGATTTTGCAGATTCTTTTTGAAATAGATGAGCACATTTCTGCAAACAATCATGTTCATTTCACCAAAGACGCCGTCAGTCGCAAGGTTATGGCCGGCAAAAACAATGTTTTTTTTCAACGATTGATCCACGATTGCCGAGTCGTATTTTGCGGTATAGTAATTTGCAAATGATTCTTTTCCACCTGATCTTTGATAATTATAGGTATAATCTTTAATCCGCTCTAAAGGAAAAATGCCCTGCCTTGCCTGGCGCAAAACAACCTCATTAAAGTCTGTGGCGTAAATTTGCGTTCTGTCGTACAGTCCTTCCTCTTTAAGGATAATGGCCATCGAATACACTTCTTCTCCTGTGGAACATCCGGCATGCCATATTTTTATGTAAGGAAATGTTTGCAGAACCGGAATGATTTCTTTCACAAGAGTCTTGTAAAACTCCGGATCACGAAACATTTCCGTCACATTGATGGAAAAATCCATGAGAAGCTTTTCGAAAAATTCAATATGATAAAGAACACGGTGCTGCAATTCGGAAATTGATTTCAGCCGTGAAATGGCCAGCCTGTGCAATATTCTTCTTTTAATGGAAGCGCGGGAGTAGGAACGAAAATCGTAACCATATTTTCTGTAAATCGCTTCCAAAAGCATTTCAATTTCAATGTTCTCATTCTCAGTTGTTTTCATCAGCATTCTTAAATTTGAATGATTGCGAGTTTACCGGTAAAGCCAGACTCTTAAAAGTGAAAGCAGTTTGTCCTGATCGACAGGTTTCGCCAGATAATCGTTCGCTCCGGCTTCAATGCACTTGATGCGATCTCCTTTCATGGCCTTTGCCGTCAGGGCGATGAGAGGAATGTTTTTGAACTTTGGCTGCTCACGAATTTTTCTCATTGCCTCATAACCATCCATCTCCGGCATCATGATATCCATGAGGATGAGATCGATCCCCGGATTCTTTCGTAATTGCTCTAGTCCCTCTTTACCGTTTTTGCCCACCAGCACTTTCATCCTTTTTTCTTCAAGCACATTTGAAAGGGCGAATACATTTCTCATATCGTCATCTACCAAAAGTATTCTTTTGCCCTCAAACAAAGTTTCCCGGTCATGCAGCATTCTGAACATTTTTTTGTTTTTGCCGGGCAAATCTTTTTCTACCCGATGCAGGAACAGCGCAACTTCATCTTGCAGCCTCTCCGATGAACGAACGCCTTTGATGATTATGCTTTTTGCATGTTCCTGAAGTTTTACATGTTCTTCATGTGAAATTTCCTGGCCCGTGTAAACAATAACGGGGATGTGAGGCAGAGATTTATCTTGTTTCAGTTTTTCCAGCAGGTCAAACCCATGCATATCTTTGAGACCCAGGTCCAATATCATGCAATCAAAGGGTTTTGATTTCAGCAGCTTGATTGCTTGCTTTCCGCTTCCGACAGCAATAGAGTGCACGTCATGGTTGCCGATTAGTTCGAGAATGCTTTTTTGCTGCTCCCGGTTATCTTCGACAATGAGGAGGTTTTTAATGGATTTGGATACCGTGTTTTCAATTTTGTTGAATGCTTTTTCCAGAGCTTCCATATTAACCGGCTTGGTCAGGAATCCGATCGCTCCCATTCTCATCGCTTCCATACTTTCATCTGACGCAGAGATGAAATGAACGGGGATGTGGCGCGTTTGCGGATCATCCTTGAGCCTCTCCATCACAGTCCAGCCGCTGATGTCCGGCAAACCAATGTCCAGAATGATTGCCTGGGGGTTATATTTGTAAACAAATTCAAGACCGGTCTGGCCGTCTTTTGCAACAATGCATTGTGCTCCTCGCTGTCTTGCAACGTTTACCAGGATTTTGGCAAAATTGGGATCGTCTTCGATGACCAGTATTCTGCGCCCCCCTTCTTCAAAATGATCCCGATCATCGTCCACTGGTGTGGCTGAGAGCGAATGAGTTTGTGTCTTCTTGTCGGCAATCGAATCACGTGCTGCTACTGGTGTTTTGGGTGATGAAAGGACCCCGTCCTCCTTTGGCTTGGTCGATAAAGTTTCGGGCACGTAGAATGTGAAAGTGCTCCCTTTTCCCGCCCGGCTTTTCAGTTGAATCTCCCCGCCCATCAATTTTGCCAGTTCTCTGCAAATGGATAATCCAAGTCCGGTGCCGCCATATTTTCTGTTTGTCGTACCGTCTTCCTGTTGAAATGCTTCGAATATAAGTTTTTGCTTATTTTCCGGTATTCCTTTTCCGGTGTCTTTTACGGAAATTGCAATTGCTTCTTTCGGCGACAATCTGCTTTTGGACAATAAAATGTCAGATTCGGGTCTGGAAATTGAAACGGTTATTTCTCCTTTTTGTGTAAACTTTATCGCGTTTGAAATAAAATTTTTGATAATCTGCATTAATCTGTAAGGATCGGTTTTAATTTTTTCCGGCAAGTCTTTGGATGTGTGTACCTGAAAGGCCAAACCTTTTTGCTCCACCAGATGCGTGTAATTTTTTTCAATATCCCGAACAAAGTCCTTTAAATCCAATTCTTCGATGATCAACTCCAGTTTACCGGATTCGACTTTGGCCAGGTCTAGGATTTCATTGATCAGGTTTAGCAGATCCGTACCAACAGAATGGATTGTGTCGGCAAAGTCAACTTGTTTGGGTGTAAGGGTACCTTCTTTGTTTTGAGACAAAATCCTGGACAGGATCAACAAACTATTGAGCGGTGTTCGCAATTCGTGCGACATATTTGCCAGAAACTCGGACTTGTATCTATTAGTAATTTCCAGTTCATTCGCACGTTCAGCCAGGAGCTTCTGCGCCTTTTCAAGCTCCTGATTTTTTTTGTGAATGTCTTTTTTCTGCTTTTGCAGGCTCTCTGTTTTTTCTTCCAGTTCTCTGTTTGTGCATTGTAGTTCTTCCTGTTGCACCTGCAGTCTTGATTCCGATTCTCGCAGAGAGGTGGCCTGTTCTTCCAGTTCTTCATTTGCCTGCCGCAGTTCTTCCTGTTGCGTTTGTAGCTCTTCTGCCAATTGCTGTGATCTTGCAAGCAATTCTTTTAGCCTGAGCCGGGATTGCGCTGAATTGAAGTTTATGGCTATGCTTTCAATGGCCTGGCTGAGAAAATCCATTTCAAGGTTGGAAAACTTGTGAAACGAGCCGAGTTCAATGACACCACTTACTTTTCCGTCATAAACAAACGGCACGGCAATGAGATGGCGGGGAGTAATCTCACCTATTCCATAATTTATTCTGATATAATCATAAGGGATATCCGAAACAACAATGGGCTTTTTTTGCAGGACTGCTTGCCCGATGATCCCTTCGCCCGGTTTGTATTCGCCCGGCAGGTCTTTATGTTTGGTAAAAGCATAGCTGCCGATTAGTTTGAACGATTCACCGACACCATTCAAATAGAGACAACCGATCTGCGCATTGAGATATTCGGAGAGAAAAGTAATGGTGTTTTTAGCAAGGGAGGCTTGATCCTGATCTCCTCTCATTTTATCATTTAATTTCGTCAATCCTGTTTTGAGCCAATTCTGCGATTCAATTTTTTCTTTTGAGAGGCGGATTTTATCCATCATCTCGCGAATGGCTTGCGCTAATTCGCCGATCTCATCAGGACTTTTTATTTCTATTTGAATGTCCTGCTTTCCCTGCGAAAAATCTCTTGTCCACTTGACAACTTTGGATACCGTGTTTGAAAGATTTTGAGTCAGATAAATGGACAGTGAAACGATAAGGAGAATAAAGAAAATAGTTGCGAGCGATTGTGTGAGAAGCGATTTGTCAAAATTATTTCGTGTTGTTGCAAATGCTTTTTCAATTTCGGCTTTGTTTTGCCGGGCAATGGTTTCGAGATTTTGACTGATAGCATTATATTTAGCCAGTGCGTCTGTCCACGAGCGAAGCGAGCTGTTTGTTCGCTTTTTTAAAATCTGCAGCGCAGCATGTCTGGCAGATTGGTAATAGTTTTTTGTTTCATTTTTCAAGTCTGTCAAGCTTTGCGATTCCACGGCCATTCCGTCCGAATGCTTGGAAAGCGTGGCCTCAAATTGTGCGTACAGCGAATCGGCTTTTTCAAATTTGCGAACATCTCTGGAGGTTACCCCATCCTCTAATTCATTTTGAATTGCAGTCAGAGTTCTGTCCAGTTCTCGGTTCAATTCGATTGATGGATAATAATGTTTCTCGATGAGTGTCAGCACTTCAGTATTTTTTAGATTCAGCACATAAGACATAATTAAAACAGTTACAAAGGACAAAAGCGCCAGTAACGGTGTGATGAGTATTTTATCTCTGAATTTATTAAACATTTCTCGGTCTTATTTTTAGTCTGGCGAAAATCAGTCATTTAAACAGCCGGGATGTTTTTATGGCTTCCCGGCTTAGTGGGGCGTACACTCTACATTCATTTCCATTGAGTGAGTCATCAAAAGGACAAATCGAACGGTCCTTGTTTGACTAACTTGTTTGATCTAAAGAGATTAAAGCATTTTATGGAAAAATGATATTCAAGCTTTGTATAAATTTCACAAAACCCGTGCCAATTATGTTATGCTTGAATGATTTGAGCGTGAGTGAGAATGAGGAGATTAAAACAGGAGAGGCTGTAAAATAAAAAAGGCCCCGGGCCTTACATTTAAAAAGCAACGATAAAAACCATTTGCTTTTCAATAGTTAAATTTTTACTTTTTGTTAAGGCAATATATTTTTTGGGTTTAATTTGAATTCCAATTAATTTTACTTCCCACATATCCGGAAAGGATAAATGATATGAACAGTAAAAAGGTAGAATCCTTTCGCGACCTTGTCGTCTGGCAAAAAAGCCATGATTTGACCCGTGAAATTTATAAAACGACGGTCAAATTTCCCAAACGCGAACACAATTCTTTAGCCAAGCAATTACGTGAATCCGCCACCTCAATTCCAATTAATATTGCCCTCGGATTCAAAAAGCGTGGCAGAAATGCCAAGGTACATTACTATCGTACTGCGCTTTCCACGATCGAAGAAGTACGGTATTACCTCATTCTATCGGATGATTTGGGCCATTATAAAAATGTTGAGGGCATCCTCGAAGAGTGCGATATTATCGAAAAGATGCTCAAACGGTTGATTCGTGCGAATGTATCAAGTTAAGGGGGCGGTATGAAACATCACAGGCATCGAGTTTTTTTCAGGTTTTAATCGCAGGAGAAAAAGTTATGGAATTATCTTCAATACAAAAAGCGCTCCGGGAAGCGGATATTGACGGATGGTTGTTTTACGATTTTCATAACCGTGATGCTATTGCCGCTCGTGTTTTAAATATGGATACCAGCCGCTTCGCTTCGCGCCGCTGGTTCCGGCGAAAGGTGAGCCGAAAAAACTTGTTCACAGGATCGAGCCGTGGCGCTGCGATCATTTGCCTGGTGAAAAGTATATTTATCTGGCCTGGGAAGAGCAGCATGCGTTGTTGAAACAAATTCTCGGCAAAGCTTCCAAAGTGGCCATGCAGTATTCGCCCAACAATGCGATCCCTTATATCTCTCTTGTCGATGCGGGAACGGTCGAGCTTATTCGCAGCTTCGGCATTACGATAGTTTCCAGCGCCGATCTCGTCGGACAATTTGAAGCGCATCTTTCCATGGAGGACTGGAAAAGTCACCAGGAAGCCGGTGCCGTTATGCAAATGGTCAAAGATGAAACATTTAAGGAAATTGGCCGGAGAATCAAACAGGGACAAAATCCCACGGAAGTGGAAATTCAGACGTTCATGCACGCGCTGATGCGTGAAAACGAAATGTTCTGGGAAGACGGCCCCATCGTAGCAATCAACGAACACGCCGCTGACCCTCACTTTGAACCAACAGAAAAAAACAGTTTTCGCATGAAAAAAGACGACCTGGTTTTGCTTGACCTTTGGGCTAAAAAGAATCGTCCCGGTAGTATTTATTAT
>JAADGR010000334.1 GCA_013152225.1 Calditrichota bacterium | reverse complement strand
TATCCTAAAATATAGTCCTGAACAATAACTCCGGGGAGTAATAAAAATGAGTTGGCCATTCCTTTTTAGAAGCATAGCAGAAAGGGCCATAAAAAACGGGTAAATATTTGGCTGCCCATGAACAATTTTGCTCATTAGTTTTGCATGATAACTGTCTTTTGCAATTTTAAAATATGGTGGATTTGAGATTACTATATCATATTGGGGGACAATATCATTTGCAAACAAAGACTCATCAATTAGATGAGCATTTTCAGCAATAAAATCTTTTTTATAGAGGGTAATATTTGAATAAATATCATACTCTTTTAATCTTATTTTAATCAGATTAATGTTTTTTTCCAGAAATGGAATGACCCTTTCATCATTTTCAAATAAATCTATCCTGACTCGTTTTGTTTTCTTTTGTTTTATTATTTTATCACATATTGAAGCAGTTAAAATTCCTGTCCCGGCTCCCGGATCAAGAATTGATAGAAATTCTGAATTGTAATCGGGCAATTCAGACATAAATGCAGCTATTCCAGGTGGCGTAAAAAATTGTCCATTATGCTTTCTACTCTCTCCATTGAGTGATTCTAAATAATGTTGCGTGGATTGGTAGACAATTCGCGTTAATGGAGTATAGATTTTATATGACAATGCTTCCATAGACTTAAAATAGAAAACAAAGCCGAATGAGTCAAGCACAATTATTGATATAAGGGAAATGTAAAAAGAAAGGGATAAATTGTCCCAGAAACAGATTATTCGAATCAGGAAATCTCTAAATGAAGTTTTTTGCCAACTGCTTCTACAAAACTTGAAGCGGCGAAAGACGAATATCTTCCGAATGATTTTCTGTTCCTGAAATAGCAGATTTTTTTCATAGCTCCTCTCCTCTAAAAGGCCCGGTTTTCATTTGGAATCGGGCTTTTTTAATGAAAGTTAAAACCTTCTTCTTTGATCAATTTTATGCACGCATCCACAATGTCCGGATCGTAGAGGATTCCCCGATTTTTTATCAGCTCATCCAAAGCGCGTTCCATCCCCAAAGCCGGACGATAGGGACGATGAGAAGCAATGGTCTCAAACACATCGGCCACACCAAAAATTCGCGCTTCGATAAGAATTTTCTCTCCGGACAGACCCTTCGGATACCCCGAACCATCCAATCGTTCGTGATGCTGCAAAATTGCATCGGCAACAGGCCAGGGGAATTTTATTGATTTTAAAATTTCATAACCAACCTGCGGGTGTGTTTTGATAAAGCTCATTTCAAGTTCCGAAAGAACACCCGGTTTGTTCAGAATATCCGCAGGGATGTAGAGTTTGCCAATATCATGCAGCAAACCGGCTACTTCTATTCCGGCAATCTTTTCTTCGCTCAAATCCAGCTTGCGCGCAATGGCGCAGGATAGTTTTGTAACACGCAGTTGGTGTCCCGCGGTGTAAGGGTCCCTTCTTTCCACCATGGCTGAAAGAGCTTTCACGGTTCCATCGAGAGCATCCTGCGTTTCACGCAAACTTTTTTTCAGTTTGTTCTCCGCCTCTTTTCGTTTTGTAATATCACTGATAAAATTGAGAGAGGCAGGTCGGTCGTCCCAGGTAACAAGGACGGAATTCATTTGCAGCCAGCGGATTTCTCCGTTGTTTCGGACAATGCGAAAGGTATGATCCGCAGACAAATATTCCCCGTCTAAATTCTTGAAATCAGGATCAGGAAGAAGCTGACGATCATCGGGATGAACGAATTCAAGAAAAGGCCTGGATAACAGTTCATCCAGCGGAATACCGGTAATTTCCTGCGTTTTGGGATTTGCAAACTTTAGCCGTCCGTCTTGGGCAATGAGAATGGCTTCGTTAGCGTTATCCACCAGAAGGCGATACTTTTCTTCGGACAGGCGAAGCGCTTTCTCAACCTGCTTTATGCCGGTAATATCGAGCAGAGAGGCAACGCTTTTTTTCGTGCCGGGAATCATTGAAATGGTTAGAAATATATCCCGAATCTCGCCATTTTTGTTCTTAAATTTGAACACATAATTGCGTGGCACAAGAGCAGGATTTTCCCGCCTTTTTTGATGATAGGCTTTCATTTTTTCAACATCAGCAGCGGTAACAAATTCCAGCCAGCTTTTTTGCCCTTCGAGCTGTTTTTTGCTATAGCCCGAGAGCTTTTCAAACTCCGAATTGGCAAGAGAAATGGTTGTGTCTTCTTCAATCACGCATATTGCTGTAACCGTTGTTTCAAAAAGGGTTTTATATCTTCCGTCGCTGTTTTTCAACGCCTCATCGGCGTGCTGGCGCTCCAAAGCATTGACAAAAACTTCTCCCATGAGCCGCAACAATAACGTCGTATCGTCTGACCAGTTTTTTGTAACGTAAACAGATTCAATTCCCAAAAAACCGATCAATGATTTTGCCGATGCCATGGGGACAAACAGCAGGGATTTGACGTTTCTATCCCGCAGGAATGATGCTTCATGGCCGGAGACTAGGAAAGATTCCCCGGCATCCTGAACGGAGACGGTTTCAAATCGTAAAAGTTTTTCTATCCAGAGAGAAAAAGTATTGATGGGCAATTCTGTAAAATGATCGATCTGAGGAGATATTTCATCCGCGCACCACTCGTGCGTGCAATTGATTGTTTTTTTGTCAGGCGCAAAAAGGAATACGTAAGCCCTGTCAGCTTGCACGAATTCGCCAACGGCAGCAAGTCCATGCTGAATCCCCTTGTTTATTTTTTCCGACGGCAAATTGATAAAAAAAGTCGAAATAGTACTGATGAGCTTTTCAAATTCGAGGCGGTATTGAAGATCTGAGGTCGTACGCTTGTGTTCTCTGATTTCTGCAAAAGCATTCAACGCGCCTTTTATGATTTCTTTGTCCGAATCATCAAAGGGAACAAGGACTTGTTCATCTGCGGCCTGATTTCCAACGACGAGAACAATTTTTGCTTCTTCATGAAATGACCAGAGGAAACCCGGAGCATTCAATACTTCCCGGACTCGTTTAATAAAGGATGTCGATTTGCTTTGATAGTTTGCCTTGTGGAAATGTGGCGGATGTTTTCCCACACTGAATTTACCAGGCAAAAAGCGGGAAAATCCCAACGATTGAAAGGGCGTGAATTCGGAGGTTTCAGGATCAAAATCAGCCAAGAATGCGCGGTCAACATTCAGTTTGTCGAGTACAAGCCAGAGGAATTTTTCACTTATTTCATCGAGGGATAGATTTGAAAAACCAAGGCGGTAAATCTCGTTAAGCAGTGAAGCGGCCAACCGGCTTTTGCCTGCTTCGCGTCGAGCGCGGCTCTGATCGTCCATCAGTCGGACGACTTTTGTGCTCAGTTCATCACTTTGTTGTTTGTAAAAACTCCGTTCCATTTCCAAAACATCCATTTTCCAGCCTCCACCGAAAGATAACAGAACGCCCCATCCGCCCCACGCCGGCGGACAGCTTTTCTATGCGAGGAGAGCTTTTTCTACCTCAAACTAAAATACGACAGTGTTCTTTCATATTGCCGACCAAGTATGCCTTTAGGCTTGAATTTTATTAACCGCTTTCGCATCTAAAGATATTAACGTTTTTCACGAATAACAAATGTTTTTTTGCGAAAATGTCTGGTAATCTTGATTTTTGTGTATTAAAAAAAATACTCTGACAAGGTGTTTGGCGAGATGTCCAACCTTACTGGAAGGCTGATCATGAGTTCCAATGCAAATTTTCGTTCGTCTATATCTCTTAATACTATCGTCGTTCATCATGTTTTGCGGACTGGATTTTTTTTAGGGGCAAATAACTTAAATATGGGTTAATTTGTCACATTTTAACACTAAACAAGTAAAGATTCCAAGTACTACACTTCCCCTATCTCCCAAATCCCGGCAATTTAAATTTGAAAACAACTTCACCTGTTTCACGATTGATAGACAACCCCTGGTCTTTTGCAATTAAATCATTGCCCGTAGCCATTTTAAAAACACCGTTGAGGAATTGCATTCCCTGGTTCAATGTCGCTTCAATTTCCTCCGGTTGGGGCATATACACAGGCTGCGGCGCTGCCGTCTTTTCTTCCGGCAATGCATTGTCCGCTTTTTCCGCCGGGACATTCAACTCATTATCTTCTTCAATATCGATTTTTTCCGCATCGGGCTGTGCAACTTTATCGACTTTCTGCGTCACATGTTCTTCGACCGAGTCTTCCGTAAACAATTCCAATTCATCTTCCTCAGCCTCCGTTTCTATCTCGACTGCCGGTTCTTTTTCATCTTCAGCCATAACCTCCAAAGGCTGCACAAGTTTTTGCACCTGATCGATAAAAGTGGAACGCCCTTTGGCCGCAAAATCGACCTCGTCCTTCAGATTACCCTCTTTAAGGACAGCATTAAACAAAGACTCTTTTAAAACAATCCCGTCGGCAATACGCGATTCAATACTGTTGAGCGATACAAGATTAATAGCTGTAATTGACGAACTCTCCTGGCCGATGCGATTGATTCTTCCAATGCGCTGATTTTTTCTCGCCGGATTCCACGGCAGCTCGAAATTGATGACCGTATCTGCAAATTGCAAATTGAGTCCCGTTCCTCCGGCATCTGTCGATAAGAAAACCAGACAATCAGGATTATTTGCAAATTCTTCTATCAAATAACCGCGCTTTTTGACCGGCACATCACCGGAAAGAATAGTGTGCCCGATATTGTGCGCTCTTAACATTTTACTGATCAGGTGAAGCATCGTCTTCCACTCGGAAAATATAATGACCTTCTTTTTCGTAGTTTTTATGTCCAGTTTTTCTAACAAAATTTCCTGCAGTTCATCCAATTTGGGAGAATGGTTGGTTTCTTTATCAACAAGAAAAGTGGAATCACAAACCATACGCATTTTGGCTAGGATTTGCTGAATGCGCTGCATATCAAATAGTGTCTTGTATTTCTTTGCCAGAATCGGCGCCAATGATCTTGCCAATCCTGCGTGAATGTCCATTTGCATGTCATGCAGTTCAACCGGCACCGTTAATTCCTGAAGGGCAGGGAGTTCCTTCAGCACATCCGATTTTTCGCGGCGAATAATGACACCACTCAATTTTTCCTTGAGCTGCTGCAGGTTAAAATAACCGGTAATTCGATTCCTTTTGCTCATATCAAAGTAACAATGATTGAGTGAGAACTCCCATTGCGGCGCCAGGATTTCCGGATCAATAAAATTCATGATCGAGTACAAATCCAGTAACCGATTTTCAAGCGGTGTTCCGGTGATGACCAGGGCATGTTTTTTTGAGATGGACTTGACGGCATGGGATGTTTTGGTATCATAGTTTTTTATCCTCTGCGCTTCATCCAGAATGATCATATCCGGTGAATATTTGTTGATAATTGTAACATCGCGCATAACGGCTTCATAATTTGCAATAAGAAAAAACTCGCCGGCATTTCGATAGCTGGCATGGCGATCTTCCCGCGTTCCCTCGATGATTTTCGCCTTTTCAAAAGAGAATCGCTCGATCTCCTTTTTCCATTGATATTTGAGTGAAGCCGGACAGATGACTAGTGTACGCTTTAAATTATAGATTTCTTTTTTGAATACCGCCGTTGCAATAGCCTGCAACGTCTTTCCCAGTCCCATTTCATCTGCAATAATATTGGCTTTTTTGAAGAGAGAAAAACGAACGCCTTGTTTTTGATAATCGAACAACTCGTGCTTGATCTTTGAAAAATCCGGCGCGATTTCTTTGCTGAGCTTTTCCAGCATTTCATTTTCGAAATACTTGTCTATTTTTTCCGTAACCTCCGGGCGGATGAGAATCGATTTGTGGTTTTGCGCCTCATTAATAAAAGACAAAAATTCCGAATAATTGTGAGGTAAAATATACTGATCATTTTTAAAATATTTTTTCAACAACTCGTCGACATCGGAAGGCAAATCTCCTTCGTAGTAATAACTGATATGATAATCATAGTGCGGATCACAGTAGATTTCTATGAACGGGTAAGATTGAATGCCGGATTTTTTCGTCAATTTGTATTTCTGCTTTATCGCTTTTTTGGCAAAAATCAAATGTTTGCATGTGCCCAATTTATTCGTCCTGAAATCAGGGCAAGAGCAATAGCCGTTATCCGAATTAAAATCCCGGATAGTGATTTCATAGATTCTACCGGACTGGGTTTTGATTATATGAATGCCGTGAATGTTTTCGCCGAAGGAAATTGAATAATTTTCTTTCTCGGCCCGTTCTTGTCTTTCCAAAAGAACACGCTTAATCATTTCCTTCCTGGTAAAAGCCTTGCCTTCGGAAACGACTTTTCCGGCTTCCTCAACAAGCAGCCTGTGTAAAGAAATTAATGCCGCTGCAATATGGGGACAGGACTGCAAATAAGAGCCGCACGTACAGCTAAAGGCAAGTGCATCCCCTCTTTTGTGAATGCTGACCTGAAAATCATTGAACCGATCCTCCACAATGAAATTAAAGTCATTTCCCTTTCTGCTGGTCAGCGTACACATCTCATTTTGGACGAGGCTCTGCCCCCGGCGAAATATTCTTTCTGATTTTATGTATCGATTCTTAAGTTCCAAGAGATCAGGGTTTTGATTGGTAGGGTTCATAGCATTTCTTCCACGTTGTTACAATGTTTTTAATTTTTAATTTGGTTTTAATTGTAAAAGAAAATTTAACGCCGAACTCAGAGAAAAATTAAATAAAAAAATAATAAAAATCTCTGCGCCTCCGCGTTTAGTTTTATTTCCATTTTAATGCTGGATATCATTTGTCGTTATCAAATCTGTACAAGCCGGAACTCATTAGCGGATTCTTTGCATCCGCCCTTCAATTGTTGAACTGACCTGGGGATGCTTAATTATATAATCAATAATCGCATCCGAAATAAGCAGGCCGGTATCTTTTGATTTTGTCGGATCAAAACCGAAATACTTTTGCGATTGTCCATTAATTACAAAATCCACGGTCGCGCCGCTGTAGATTGCTTTCGGATCGAGTTTTTTCCCGCCGACTTTTGCCGATGTAATCTTGACTCTGCCGTTTTTGACCCGATATTTATATTTAATACCTGAAACCTGCAAAATGCCATGTGAATGATCCACAGCACTCTGCGCGTTTGTTTGCATCAATATCAGCAACTGTTTGCCCGTACATTTGAATTTGACGAGAGAATTTGAAAAGGGCAAAACTTCGACAATATCTAATTTTGTTATCGGCCCGGCAGAAAGCGTTTTGCGAATGCCGCCGCTGTTTAAAACGGCGAAATCCGTCCGGCAAATATCCCGAACCGCATCCGTGAGAAAATTACCGAGGCTGGATTCGGCGCTGTTCGCTTTTCCCAAATCCGTGAAAAGCGTACCGATTTTTTTGTTGTATTCTTTATCAATCTGCGCCCGGTATTTTTCCACCAACTCTACCATTTGCGGATTCGGATTCTTGACCGAATCCACCCACGTTGGCACGAGTTGATAATCGAAACGGGAAACGCTGTCCCCGGCCACATCCACAGAAAGCCGGCCGACATAGCGCGTTTTTGATCCGGCCTGCACGATCAGTATGTGATTTTTCTCTATTGGTTTTTCAAGCCGCGTATGGCTGTGTCCGCCAACAATGATATCCGCATTATGAATTTTGCCCGCAAGGTCTTTGTCCTCATCCACACCCTCGTGAGTCAGGAGAATAATGAGATCGGTCTTTGCATCAATTTCGTCGATATATTTTTGTGCCGTCGTCGCCGGATCAGTAACGGTTATCCCCAGCAAATTTTTCTTTGCCGTAACTCCGGCTAAATCTTTCAGAATCAATCCGATGACGCCGACGCGGAGATTGCCGACTTTGTAAATGGCATAGGCCTTGTCGGCAAACAGTTGTCCATCCGTAAATAAATTGGCAGATAAAACATCACAGTTAAAAAGCTGAATAAGCTTTTTGAGATTTTCCTGTCCTTCATCAAACTCGTGATTGCCGATTGTAAAAGCGTTATAACCGATCAAATTAATCATGTCGATAAAACCACCGCCGTAAACATCATGGACTTTTATTTTGGAAATGGGTGTGCCGGTGAGAACATCTCCGGCATCCAGCACAAGCGATTGCGGGTATTTGCTGCGTTGCTGTGCAATATAGTATTGCAAAGCCACCATGCCACCGATTTCAGGCTTGGGATTTTTTTTCACCCAGGTTGCTTTCATAGGGACATATTGGCTGTGCATATCATTTGTGTGTAGAATCGTAATTTGTCCATTGTGCGATGTCGAACAGCCTGCAAATGTAAGCGCTAAACCGGCGAACACGAACAGGATGAAAACAGCAGTTATTCGATTCGTTTTCACAACGTACTCCTTTTTTATTGTCTGTAAATAATTTTGAATAATAGTAATTTCAATATGGTTTGTCAAGGTATTTTTAAGCTAAAATCATTGGCTATGACAAAGCGTCTGAAATTATTTTAAAAGCGGCTCTCAAATCACCGTAGGAGATTATTGATTATTTTTTAAAGGTTGGCAACGCGTGGGCAGGCCCGCGCTCTTTGGAGGACGATATGACATTTGTGGTTTTGAAAATAAAAAATAACAAATCCGCGGTACGACCTTCTCTTTCAAAGTATCATCTTCAAGAAGCGACTTGAATCTCTTAATTCCGATCACATTGGGAATTCTTTCCCAGGGCGTAAAATATTTGTGTTTTCTTTATTCGACGTTACGCAATAAAGATGATTAAGCATAATAACATGACCAATTAAAAACAAGCCTTTGTTCTCAACGCAGTGTTCCAGGCTATTGACGAGTATTTGGAAATATTTCTTTTTCTTAAAAAATGTCAAGCCATTGGATGATTGTGCAGGTCGAAAAATAAATTGTTGTCGATCTGGGCCTATTTCGAAATTATTTACATTTTTATTTGTATGAGAAAGCAGAAGCCCTAATTTATATTGCGCCATGGGATAGGAATCCCCAGGGCGATCAAAAGCACCTCTACCCCCAAAACCCCGCAGTAAGGGGGCTGCCATTACGCTGCACACCTCCTTGATCACCTTGCATCCGGCAAGTCCACGAGCTTCTGTGCTTCATTCACTATTTCCATTAGCGAGCCGCCGCCCTCCATGTTCAGCATTTTCACGATGTCAGACAGGTCGGCGTACTGCACGACTGCTTGGGATGCCTTGTCGAGTTCCCTCATCCTTGGTGAACTATGGTGCTCTACTGCCCACCTCTCAGATAAGCCTCCATGGCTTGAATTCGCCGCTCTGGAGACTGGTACGATTCGTAGATACAGGAAGCCTTTCAGACGAGCGACTCGGCGATTCATCACATGGTCTAAAACGAAATCAGTCAAATCGACATCCGGAAAAGCTCGGATGTATGCCCGCCGGTAACCACTGTAGTCGACATGAACCCATACCTGCAGCGGGTAGTGCAGTATCACCACTGCAGGCAGGCCCCAGATGGCTAGGCGGTCGTCGCGTTTCTCAGGATCATACGCCCCCACAAGCAATGCTTTGCTCGGCGAGCGCGGTGCTAGTCGAGTGAGGATTTTTCCGACGTATGTCTCAATAGCACTTATGTCTCGTGCGGCGATTGGCACGTACAAGCATGGCAGTAGTCCGGACATCTGCGGGATGCGTACTGCATACTGATCGATCGGTCGGCAAGTCATTGTGCAACTCGTGTGCATTTTTTTGTTATAAATTTAGTTCTTTTCGTGCCCATTTAATGAAACCTAATGCCCAGCTTTTAATTTCTTCGTTCATTTTATTTTCTGGCATGAGATAGTTATCTGGAAATACATCTCCATTCATAGGCATTCTTTCATAATCCCGGATCGTCCAAAAAAACTATACCATTTGTTAACTATACTCGCCCTGGGAATCCCTTCCCAGGGCGTAAAATAAAGCAGGGCTTCTGCCCTAATAGTCTACGAAAACAAGATGTCCTTGTTACTTTGAATGATACTATTGTCATCCAAAATCCAATTGCTCAAACTGCTGTACCTCCAATCCTCCGGTATTGTAACATTCCCCTTTTTTGCAGGATTGTTGTGAATATTTATCTTCCTTAAAAATGCAAAACCATTGGATGATTGTTCAGGTCGAAAAATAAATTGTTGCATGATCAGGATATGTTTTCACATTTTTATCTTTTTGTTTGTATTGGAGGGCAGAAGACCTAATCTATCTTGCGCGCTGGGATAGGAATTCCGGGGCGATCAGTTTGTAATATCTTTGTTGTTAAATATTATTTTGGCTTCTTTGTTCCAGGGCTAAGTAAATCCGTAAATCACCTTCAATAACGTGCTTTTCCCGCTCCCATTTGAGCCTATGATCAGAGTTGTTTCTCCTCTCTGGAATTCAATGGAGACATCAAAGAGAACTTGCCTTTTGCCATATCCAGTATCAAGATGTTCACGGACATAAATTTTACAAACTACCACACGATTTATCATACCCGAATAACGATAAAAACATCCCCGATAAAAAGAATCGGGGGGAACCCGGACAAATTTTTACAAATAATCACGAATTAAATTTTAAACCAATTCAGTTTTTCTTTTCATATATTTTCTGCGGACGCTTTTTAAATCTCTTTTTCTTTTAGCAGGATCTTTTCCGTATTCTTTATGCAATTTGCTTCTAATATCCCGC
>JAADGR010000259.1 GCA_013152225.1 Calditrichota bacterium | reverse complement strand
TCGATAATAATTATTCGTGAACTACAATATATAGTATATCACAAAACCTTCGCAAGGGTAAGTTGTAAATCAACAGAATCATTTTTAGTTCACAAAAAGAACGAGTTTACGAAGATGATCCACCAAAAAGACAGCGGACAGGTCGGCAAAATAATTTTACACTATAAAATTCTCGAAAAGCTGGGCGAGGGCGGCATGGGCGTCGTGTACAAAGCAAAGGATACAAAGTTAAATCGAGAAGTCGCCATTAAATTCCTACCGCACCACATTGCTCCGAATGAAGAAGAGCGAGAGCGTTTTAAAATTGAAGCGCAGGCAGCCGCGGCTCTGAATCACCCGAATATTGCAACGATTCATGCTGTTGAAGAAGTTGATGGCGAAGCATTTATTGTGATGGAGTACATCAAGGGGCGGGAGTTAAGGGATATTACTAATTCCAACCTTCCGAAGGTTTTAACCATTCGGAAGGTTCTGGATTATGCCACCCAAATCGCGGATGGGCTACAAGCTGCTCATGAAGAAGGTGTCATTCATCGGGACATCAAATCCGCCAACATCATGATCACGGAAAAAGGTCATGTTAAAATCATGGATTTTGGTCTGGCGAAATTGCGCAGCAGCCGGAAACTGACGAAGAAGCATGACACATTGGGCACAACCGCTTTTATGTCACCCGAACAGGCGCTGGGTAAAAACATAGATCATCGCACTGATATCTGGTCGTTTGGCGTGGTTTTGTATGAGATGCTGACCGGGCAGTTGCCGTTTTGTGGAGAGTATGATTCAGCGATAATTTATTCCATTCTAAATGATGAACCTGTAACTATTAAGGATATACGTGAAGATATTCCTTATGAAATTGAACAAATCACATATAAATGTTTGCAGAAAGATAAAGAAAATCGATATCAGACTTCTGATAGTCTCTTGAATGATCTTAAAAAGACAACGATTGCCCTGGATTCTGGCAAGAGCAAACCACAACCTAAACAGAACAAGAAAAAAGCCGAAAAAACAAAAACAGCCTTTGTAGTAATTGCTGTTGCTTTTTTATTTATTTTGTCAATTTTTATAGTCACTTCCGTATTTCAACAAAAAATTGAAGAACCGATAGTTACACAAGTTAAACCGCTCACTACAACAGCATCAATTTTAGAGGTTGATCCTGACATATCACCAGATGGTTCTAAAGTCATTTATTCGTCCGACGAAAATGAAAACCTGGATATTTGGGTCCGTGAAATTGCTTCGGGACAAAGATTGAATATAACTCAAGATTATGCTGGCTTTGATGGCAATGCAAAGTGGTCGCCTGATGGCAATTGGATTTCTTTTACCTCAAGTCGTGACGGAGGTGGTATTTATTTAGTATCACAATTTGGCGGGAACATTAGACAACTTGTTTCGCTTGATAATCGATCTTTTGGTGGTTCAAACTGGTCTTTTGATAGTAAGAAGTTGGTATATTTGATAAATGATACTTTGAATATAGTGACAATAAATGATAGAGTTAAAAGTGTTTTACCGCTACCTCCTAACTGTCACGAACCAGCCTGGTCGCCTGAGGGAGATCGAATTGTTTATATATCAATATTAAAAAAGTGTATAAATTCACAGATATGGACAGTTAAATTAGATGATGCAAATCCTGTATTGGTATTTGAAGGATCTGGTAGATTTTTTACTCCCCTTTGGTCACGTGATGGAAAAAGGATATTTTTCAAATGGTTAAAAAAAGGAATTCGCGATCTGTGGTGGATTCCAGTGGATAAAAAAGGAAATCCAACTGCACCTGTGAAACAATTAACAACAGGTTGGAACATTTTTGATTTCTCATTTTCAAGGGATGGTACTAAATTAGCCTACTGTAAGGCAATTCAACATTTTAATATATGGTCAATTCCATTAAAGGCAGAACGAATCTTCAAATTTGACGATGCACTTCAGGTTACATCTGAAAACCAATCAATGAATGAATTTACAATCTCGCCTGATTATGAATGGCTTGCTTTTACTTCGACGCGTAATGGTATGAATGATATATGGCTCATTCGAAAAAATGGTAAAGACCTAAGACAATTGACAGCAGATAGCTTAAGGGAAGAAGGATTAAGCTGGTCACCGAATGGTAGTCGAATCGCCTATCATGCAGTCCAAAATAAAAATAGCAATATCTATACAGTATCAATAGTAGGGGGAGCCGTTAGAACATTGATCAAAAATTCAGCAAATGACTCTTATCCTTCATGGTCACCAACAGGTGATTCAATTATTTTTCAATCAGATCGGAGCGAAAATCAGGAGATATGGATGACCTCCCTTAGAAATAATACGGTTAAACAGCTTACCAATCATAAAGATTATGATGGGAATGCCAGTTTTTCACCTGACGGAGCTTCGATAGCATTTGTTTCAAATCGCAGCGGTACTTTTGAGATCTATATTGCTTCGATTGAAACTGGTGAAAAAAGGAAGTTGACAAGTATTAAGTCTGATGAGATGTTAAAGCCTATTTGGTCGCCAGATAATAGAACGATTTATATAGCTTATAGCCCTGATGAAGAAGATCGAAGCAGGAAAATTTGGGAAATTTCAGTCAAAGATGGTTCAGCAAGAAAAATTTTTGACTTTAAAGGAACAATTATTCAAGAAGGTCCAACTGCATCTCTGGCGAGAGATCATGAAAGGCTATATTTTATTAGACAGTATTATATGTCTGATATTTGGTTGGCTCAAATTGAATATAAGTGACCGATGGTTTAATAAAGGGTATGTTGCTGGCTTCGATAGGATGGCTGATTTAATAAATGGATAAAAAAATGGAATGAGTTCAATTTTGATTTCAATGAGTTGGTCTTAAGTTTAAACAAAAGGAATATTCTATGGAAAACCAAATCCTCGAGCTTGCCAAAAGAGTTTTAGCCGAAACCGAGGTGCATAGCGTTCTTGATCATGCCATGGATCAACTCATTCGGCTTTCCAGCGCGGAGCGGGGGATGGTTATCTTATTTGATCAAAAAGGAGAGCCATTGTTCGAGACGGCTCGGAACCTGGAAAAAGAAGATATTGAAAATCCTGGCTTCGAAGTGAGCCGAACCATTATCGATAAAGTAAAAGCCATTGGCAAACCGATGTGTTTTCCCAATGCACTGGACGAACCGTCAATGCAAATGAGCAAAAGCACGATGCGCTTAAAAATTCTTTCGGTTATTTGTTTGCCATTGATAATTGATAGCAATAGTTTTGGCGTGATTTATTTGGATAATCGCACCGTTCGTGGTATGTTTACACCACAAATATTTGACCTCGTCGGTTCATTCGCAGATTTTATATCATTATCTGCATACAATGCCCTGGCAAGAAGGGAACAAGAGCAACGTATTCTGGACTTGGAATCGGTTCTCCGAAGTAAATATCAGTTCAACGCGATTATCAGCCACAACCCCAAAATGATGGAAATTTTGAAACTCGTTTCTCAAGTTGCGAACTCTGAAGCAACAGTTACGATACACGGAGAAAGCGGCACTGGCAAAGAGCTCATCGCACAGGCGATTCATTACAATAATAGTAGTCGAAGGTCAAAGCCATTTATCCCAATAAATTGTGGTGCGCTTCCCGAGAACTTGCTTGAATCGGAGTTATTTGGACATGTGAAGGGGGCTTTTACTGGCGCCCTTAATGGTAAGGCTGGTTGGTTTGAAACAGCCAATGGAGGGACGATTTTTCTAGACGAAGTCAGTGAAATGACACCAGCACTTCAGGTTAAATTTTTAAGAGTTTTGCAAACTGGCGAATATTCACGGGTTGGGAGCAGAGAAATTCGACATGCGGACGTGCGAGTGCTCACTGCAACAAATCAACATCTGTTGGAACTTGTGAATGAAGGAAAATTTCGAGAGGATTTATATTATCGACTTAATGTCATCGATATTGAATTACCACCGCTACGACATCGTAAGGACGACATCCTCGTCCTTGCAAAACATTTTATCAATCTTTATGGGAAAAAGTGCGAAAAAAATAATTTACGTCTTTCTCGTGAAGCCGAAGCTTGTTTATTGGCTTTTGATTATCCCGGCAATATCCGTGAGCTGGAAAATGCAATACAACGCACTGTAACCTTGGCCGAGGGCCTAATTATCACACCTCAACACTTGCCGATTAGTATGGTTCAAAATCGTCGTATTGATAGCACATCAAAAGAGTTCTCCTCCCTGACAGAGGCCAAGCGATTCGCGGCTGAACAGGCGGAGCGTGAATTTGTAACCGACTGTTTACGTGCCGTCAAGGGAGGCGTTCGCAGAGCCGCCAGGATGGCCGGAATTGATGCCAGTAATTTTCATAAAATTATGAAAAAGCACAAAATCGATCCGACGGCCTTTAAAACCTGAAGACGCGCCGTGGTAAGTTTCACCAACATGTTGTCAGAAAACACCACAAAATACGCTGCATTTTCTTCAGACTTTTCTCAAACAAAGTATTCGTTAACCACGAAATAATAGCCCCTTAGGTGCAGACTTGAGGGGCTTTTTTATTTTTGGCATCCTTCTTGTGTAGTGGTGGTGCAGAAGTGGATCAACACTCTGGAGATGCAAAAGCAAGGCCGCTACTTTTTATTGAACTATACAAAACAAAATATTTCATAAAAGGGAGGTTGGAATCATGAAAAAACTTTGTAGCTTTTTGCTGATTTTATTTTGTGCGGCGTTCACAATGCTCATTTTTGCCGGCTGTAGTTCGGATGATGCAAGTGTACCTCTTGCACCAGCGAATGGATCGGCAAGTAGTATCGAAAACGTACATGGACTGGTTCTGAGTCGAGACGGAAGAGAAGTCGCATTTGTGGAAGAAGTAAAGATAGATGGCTTTGTCACTGTTCCAATGGGTCGGAATTCCGAGGTTTTTGAAGTCGAGTTCATGGATGAAAACTGGGAAATAATCAACGTCGACGAAAAGTATTACTCCCTGGCTTGGAAGCACGAAGACTCCGGGATTGCAACGTTTGACAAGCCTGACAGTCTGAACGAATGGCAATTTCACATTCATGGCAAGAAACCAGGCTCTTCAGCTTTCAAGCTCCATTTGGAGAATAGTAAAGGTATTGAATATTCCAGCCCGCCAATACGGTTAGAGGTGAGATGAAAATACGACATTTGACAGTCTACTTTGGTGCGTTTTTCTATGCATAACTTACAACATTCATCTTGGAAAATTGACAAACTTTTCAACAGAGGAACTCAATCTTATGTTGGTATTGGATCTCATTCCGAAACAAGGGGAGACTGGCGATTTGATAAAGATCGCCAGTCCTTTTTAAATCGACTTTGCAAGTTCTGTAAATAGGAAGGAGAAAATCGTTATTATGGTTCTACTACTATAGCCAGGAATGAATGCGAGAGAGGGGCAACCGGGCTATTTCTTACAAGTCATTGCATACGAGGATTATCGCATTACTCACCGCGGACACCACAGGAAGAAACAATCGCTGCCAGTATCGGGCTTGCGCCGGATATCCGTTTCGCCTGCCAAACCACGGTGTTCGGAAACATCAATATCGAACATCACGTTCAGAATGATAATCAAATCACGTTCAAGTCTTTATATGAAGAACAATCCCGCTAACCATTTTGGTATTGAAAAACACATGTTCATTCTCTTTGCGGATATCCGCGGCTTTACAAAGTTTTCTGAAAGTTCACTGCCGTACGATGTGATTTTCATGTACCTGAACCTGACAGTAGTGCATGATGCGCCAATAAACACAGCAATCCCAACAACTTTTAATCAATAAAACCTGAAACAAGCCGATAATTCCCAAAGCCCTGTTCGTCCAGAAAGACAAATTTTCTGTCAAGTTTCTGATAGTACCAGACAATATAATTACCCGGTTGGTCCATGCCCTCGTCGCTTTTTTGCACTTGATCGGGTGGGCCGTAAATTATAAACACATGGCCGCGGTCGGTTCTCCAGCCTTCAGTACCCACGTCACCGAATTGTTCATTCGCGGTTCTCACTCTTTTGTAATATTCATCAAACAATTCGTTTCCGGGCGTGCCGGGTGACGGGTCGCGTTTGTCCCAAAATTCCTTAAATAAAATCTGTCGCTCATCTCCCTTTGCCTTGCTGATCCTGTCCCACTCTTTACCTGTAGCAATATATCTCATTTGCTTAACTTGCGCATCCAGCGATTCATCGGAAAGCGTGTTGATGCTGCCGTAAAAAAACAGATTTTTAATTTCTTTTTGACGGCGTCCCCGGCCGCTTAGTTGCAAAACGAGCTGACAGCGCCCGCGAACCATCTGCTCTTTTTTCCAGGGAATGAAAATATCCATAAGCAGCGACGAGTCGTGAGGCAGTCCTTTTTCCACAAGAAGCACTTCCTTGCGCTGCTTTCGATATACAGCCAGATTTACCTTGCCAATATTTGGCGGAACAAAAGCCTGTGCATAGATGAATATTTGATCCTGAATGTGAATCCGGTTTGGAGGCAGCACATTCTCTGCATTAAAATCCATATCATCGGATTTCAGCAAAAGAATGTCACTCAGGACAATCTTGTCGCCGGAAAACGAAGGCACTTTTTTCTTTACATTCTGGAGCATTATCCCACCGGAATTAAGATCTACAACACGCAGCCGGAACTGGTATTTCCCGGGTGCAAGTTCAATCTGAAACTGATGCCGTCGAAAAGCATCCCGCTTGATCGTATCCGAGTATTTTTTCAAATGAACCGCAAACGTTGTATCCTGAGTGATGAGTGCGGGTTTGTTTTTCGGATAAACTTCAAAGTTAATTTGATAGCGCGCCGTATAAGTTGAATCTGTTTTGATAAATTGAAGGTCTGAATGGCTGATCCAGAGAAAGGCTCTGACCAAATCTTTGTCTGCCGTGCTGCCCGGAAAAACAGCGACATCATAGTCAAATGTCTTTGAATTGGAATGATCCGTCTGTGCCGATAACGCCCGGCAAATAAAAAGAAAAAATATCCCAAACCAAATAATTGCAATTTTCTTTTTCATGATTCCCTCACCTTTTTTAAGCACTTTTAAAATGATCATCTAAAAATCTGCACCGATAGAGTAGTAAAACCTCGGCGAGCTTGTGTGCGAAAAATCCGTCTGCCATGCTGCATCAAAGCGCATCAGGAAAAATCCGAAATTGATACGGACGCCATAGCCGAAGCCGTTGACTAGGTCACGTGCAATAAAGCGATTGTTGGCGGTTCGCTCAAACGGTTTCCAGTTGTCATTGTGCATCCAGGCGGAACCGGCATCCCAGAAAAAGAGTCCACGTATATTTTGGAATGCCAGCGGCAGAGGAAAACGCATAACGAAATATTGAACCAGCGGAAAGCGAAATTCAAAATTCACAAGAAAAGCACGGTCTCCGACCATCTGGTATAAATCAGCGCCACGCAGAGGCATCATCAGATTTGAAAGAAAATAATCGCCGATGGTCGATACATCGAGATTTGTACTATAACGATAATTCAACCAGTTATGCATTCCGCCAAGAATAAAAAGCGGTGGATTTTTGCCAAAGTTGGCTCCGCCTGAGAAGCGAAGTGCAAAGGAAAAATCCCGATTGATGGCAAAATAGCGGCGAAGGTCTGTATAAGTGGAAATAAATTCTCTTCCCGAAGTGCCGACTTTGGGACTGCCGCTGATGCTCGCATAATACCTTTGTCCGGCACTCGGTGCGGTATATCCCGGTATCGAGTTGTCTTTAGTGAATGAAATACTGGGCATTAACACACTGGTGGCGTAACCGGGCAAAAACGCGAAATCCAGATAATCTTGCTGGATGTTCATGTAATGCAGCCCGAGGTCGATCCTTTTAAATCGCGTCATCGGGTATGACGCCTGAAAACTCGCCCCGCGATTGGCAAAGCGAACATAGCCAAAATTTGTTACATAAAAATAGACAAATTGCGAAGCGGAAATGCTCCAGTTCAGTCGATTTTTCTGGTTAAGGTAAGCAAAAAGAAAATCACTATTCAAAAAATCTCTGACAAAATTAATTCCTAATGTGATCTTGTGATCACCCAAAACATCGCTGGCACTCAATTCCGTCAAACCCTGCAATCCAAAAATCGGGTCATAACCGGCATTCATGCCAACATGGTCAATGCCGAATTTTGTTTTATATTTGTGTACTTTGTACTCCCCGCCTACTTTATAATCCGCAGGGGATAATTTTACACGCTGTGTGTCCGCGTTAGCAGCAGAGATTACTCCCCTTCTAAAGTCATCGCCAAAAACATAGTCGGAAAAGTCCTGCTCTTGCTGCACCTGTTTTACGATGATTTCGCCTTCGCCGTTTGTCTTGGGAATTTCCGGGAAACGACGTCCTGCATCCAACTCTTTCATAAATGCGGTTTTTACCGGCTGCTCAATTTTATTTTGAGTACCAAAAGGATTTGCCCAGACGAAAATATCATAGCCGCCATTGGAAAACGCAGTGAAAGCCAATCTGTCACTTTTGCTTCCCCAGGATAATTGTGCACACCCGGTGATCAGGTTTGTCAAAGCTTTTTCTTCATGTGTTTCAGGATTTAAGTAATAGATGTTGGAAATACCGCTTTTGTCTGAAACATAGAGCAGATGCTTGCCATCAGCCGTCCATTGCGGCGAAAGCTCATTATGTGGAGAAGTGGTTAACCGCCGCATTCCGGCGCCATTTTTGTGAACAAGATAGATGTCGGTCGTTTTATAATCGAATCCTACCATGTGCACAGGTTTTCGCAATTCTTTGGGCTCCACATTCTCTTTGCGATCGGAGGCAAACACCAAATCGTTTCCATCCGGCGACCACGCCGGATCGAGATCGCTGAAAACATCATCCGTCACGTGCGTTAGCTTTTTTGTATCGAGATTGTAAAGATAAATATCCGACTGCGAGTTTTTAATGCCGACAAAAGCGATTTCATTGTTCGTTGGTGACCACGCCGGTGAGAACAAACCATCGAGTCCGAATTTATATGTATGGACAATCTTTTTTCGATTCACATCAATGATATTCAGGGCATCTTCTTTTCCCGCCCGCGCTGCAAAAGCAATAAAACGGCCATCCGGCGACCAACTCATGCCGGGCTGCAGCCAGTGTAATTCTTCAAGATTTGATTTCCGCTGACCGGCGACGAGGCGCGTTACTTTTTTTGGTTCTGTCACGGATGTTAGATAAATATCAAAATAACCTGAACGATCGGATAGAAAAGCAATTCGATCTCCTTTGGGGGCCAGCGCCGGACTGTTGTTGATGAAATTCCGCCACTTTTCATGGTCTGTTAAGGCAAGGGCATAATCCGAGGGTTCCTTGCGGTTTGCGATTTCCGGCCAGTATTTTTTCCGCATATAACGCTGCCATTTTTTGCTCGTTTTCTCCAAAGGTTCGTTCATCGCCTCTTGCCAGGCTTTCTTAAAGCTTCGAGAGTGTCGCATACGATGCAAGAGTTCACCCAGCTTGTGCGGCCCATAGGTATCTTCAATATACAATAAAACCGATTGACCGCCTTTATAAGCCATAAAAGCCTGCAAGTAGGGAATGGGCGGTAAATATCCGTGCAGTGTCGCATCCCGAACAAACATATCCGAATTCGTATCCCATCCGAGCGACTCATATTCAGCCAATCCCTCGTTAAACCAGAGAGGGGGAGACATTTTTGAAACACCTCTTAAAATGGCCCCGGACCCTGCGCCATACAACATCTGCAGCATGACCGCATGAGTGAGTTCGTGGTGAATAACGTGGCGGAAATTTTCATAAGAACCTTCAAAAGGGATAATGACCCGGCCTTTTAAAAACTCGGTAAAACCGCCGACCGATTCTCCCACCACCTGGCTGGAAATATTGGTTTCACTGAAATCATTGTGTGATCGATAAACGACAAAAGGAATTCTGGCAATCAGTTTGTAGTCAAAGTCCCGGCTGAGATCGACATAAGAACTCTCCGCCGTGCCGGCGACAAACTCTGCCAGGTCTTTTCCTCCCTGATAAAAATAGATATCAAAGTGCTCGGACTGCAAAAGCTTCCAGTTCTTCTTTTCGTATTGCACCCTGTTGCGGCCATATTGCTGCGCCAAAGTATTTGATGCGATCAAAAAGACTAAAAATCCCCATATCCAGAATTTCATTTTATTATTCATAACGAATTCTCCCAATTTATATGATCTTTTATATTTTGAGATGTTTGATCATTGGAGGCGTTGCTTGTTTTTTTAATGTTAAAATTTAAAAATGGAAAATGAAGAATCAATGAAGAGTGATGAGAATAATTATTTTGTCCCAAATGCTTTTGCATGTCTGCTCAAAGTGAAACCTTTGCAAGGATACACTACCAGATTATTTTATAATTTCCCTGTTCATATTTTTCGGTTCGTACAACAAGCCGGTTTTGCTGTGCAGAGTAAAACCAGTCCTGACCTTTGCTCAGAATTTTCTCATCCCGTTCTACGCGCAGCGGTTTCTGCTTGAGAAAAATACGCAGGATGTGCGGCTTGTACGCGCCATCCAGAGTAATGACAAGATCATTTTTTTGCACAACAGTTACTTTTGTTTCACCGCTGCCATCGGCGTAATGGACGAGAAATGTGCTTGTTCCACGAGGATAAATATTCAGGGTGAGAAATCCGGCCCAATCCGCTTGCCCGATTTGGGTATAATTTCTTTCAATGTGCATGGGAAT